>JBBRKX010000057.1:0-10894 GCA_038231675.1 Chthonomonadales bacterium
GCTGCAGCGGCATGGCTGGCGAGCTTTCCCTCATCCGCCGCAAGCTGAATAAGGAAGAAATCGTCGACCTTCAGAGCTTGCTTATTCGACAACGTCATGATCAGCCAGTCCACGCGCTCCTGCGAGGAAAGAGGTGCCAACTGGACCTTGTACTTCGCTCCTGGCGAGACATTAAAGTTAATTCCGCTTGCTGTTGCGGCTTCGGCAAGCGCCCTATCCCGATGGCGGTAGATCATGTCTGCGAGGCCTTCTATGGCATATGTTCCTACGCCGATAGTTGGATGCAGCGTTCCCCGCGACTGCCTCTGATCCTCTGCCAATGCGGCGTTAAGTCCGGTAGCGTCCATTCCGAGGGCAGCCAGGAATTCCTGAAGACGCACGCTTGCCTTCTGATCCGGGTCGGCGACCTCTTCCGCTTTTGCCTCCGCAACCAGTTGCGCTCTAGCGACGATTGTATAACAGTAGTTCTGTCTATCCCATCCGGGCTTTTTGAGGAGCGCATCCATCGTGGGCAGAGCCCGTAAGTCTCCTAATTGGGCCAGGGAGTGGAGCACAGTGTAGAGGTGGAGATCATCGCTTACATTCTCAAGTTCACGAATGAGCGCTGGCACTTGAGAGCGGTCCCTGCGCAGTCCGGCCTGTCGGAGCAACGCGGCATGCTTGATCTTGTCGTGGTCACGTACAAAACTCTGTATGTTCAGACTGTCCTGTGACATGGTTGCATATGCCTTCTGCCTAGACCAGCTACCTAGCATCACTGCTAAAAAGACGATAATGACGAGCCGAGATTTCATAATAGTGCCCTTTCGCGGTAATGCATTAATTCTAGGGATATTGCCCGGTAACGGTGTTGGTTGCATCGTTTGGAGGATCTGAGTAGCTAAATTTGCCATCAGGCCTCAAAACTCCACCCATAAGAGAGCCATCTTTAGTAATGAAGTTCCAGGGATGGAAACCCGCTAATGATACACCGTCGGAGCTGTGCAAATTCGGTACTCCCCAGTACTGGCCGAAGAGGTTCGCCTCATCCACGTTATCATCAACATGATGTGGACCCCACACGGGGTCATCGAGTCCTACATACTGTAGTCCCTGGTCAGCCCAATCCTGGTATCACCTCGATAGGGCGGGGTAACTTGGCGAAAATCGCTTAGCGCTGATCTCGACACTCGACGAAATTGACGATTTCACCCCGAATTATCGAGAAGATACCGAGAACCAGGACTGCGAGTTTTGCGCGCCCATATTGGAACGGCCCGATAGCTGTTTACGATAGTTCCGCCGAAGCCAGGCGCAGGGTAGACTGCGCGCCATAGTGTAACAAAACGGAGTGTAGCCCATGACCAGCGCAATTATTCTTCCCCCCTTGTCCGATTTAGTACCCGAGCAGTTCTTCGTGCCGCCCCCCAGGCCGCAAAACGCACAGTCGAGTTACCGTTAATATCAATTTCGACCACACCCATAAGGCATACCTGAATGCCGCGCGACGCTTTTTCCAGTGGTGTGAAACGCATGGGACCGCTCAGCTTGCGCAGGTCGAGCCCGCCCATGTCGCCGCGTTTCTTAATCACCTGGAAGGCGAGTTATCCCCGCCGACCGTCAAGCAACATCGCGCAGCGCTCCGGATGCTGTTTGACTAGCTTGTGATCGGTCACATCATAAACGTGAATTCTGCTCATGCCGTTCGTGGCCCGAAATACGTGGTAAAGAAGGGAAAGACCCCAGTACTGATCCCGGAGGAAGCACAGGCGCTGCTGGATGCGATTGACACCACTTCCCTTGCCGGCCAGCGCGACCGCGATCTTATCGGAGTCATGATCTGCACCTTTGCCCGCATCAACACGGTTTTACAGATGAAAGTAGGCGGTTACTATTCACCACCGCTGGCTGTGAAATCTGACGATTGGCTTGGGATCATTTGTATCCTCGCTCACGTAATTTATTCGTTACTATTCACTCGTCGAAGGTTATAAACCCCAGATGTACTTCAACGCCCAGACAGATGCCTGCAAGAGGCTGGCTGGTTCATCCAACCTACTGGACCCAAGCGTTGTCTCTGCTCCTTTCATTTGTAATGTATGCACTTGAACAGAACCAGCTTCTTTGCCGAGGATATGGAGCGCCAGTTGAACGGCTACGCCCCGATTAATAGCACGTACATCGACTACCCTAGTGAGCACTATTTCCTTGCCGTTCTCTGCAAATATCGGAACTGCATCGCCTACAAATTGACGTATGATCTCCGTAAACTGAAACAATGTCGTTCTTAATTCTTCTGCTGAGGTCCCGCCGGCTCGCGGTGTGCCGATGCCGCCAGAGTCAGTACTACGTTGCATATTAGTCAAGGACACCGTGATCATTTCAGCCAGGTATTCGGTGTTTTCGGCACTCTCAGCATGACCCGCGAATATGACATCTACGCTTCCAAGGAGCGCCCTTTGTGTGGTCCTTCTCCGAAGTACACACTGAGCAAACGTATACTCCCTTCCAGCCCTCCTCTCCCATGCCCGTGATACGCCAAGGTAAATGCTTTCCCCATCGGGCAGCAACCCTGTCACTATCCGTCCCGTTGCTTGCAACCTTGCGTATTCCGACTGACCACTCATTTCAGGTTCCCCTTACCACTGTTCCCCGCTAAATCGCTTGCATGGCCTGACAAGAACAACGAAGCCTTTAGCCTCACGCCTGCACTACAATTCGCACGGAGCTCCTATCGTCGTTCCCATCTCTGCTCTTTCAGCCAGCTTACATCGGTCCCGCAACGCGTCTGCTTTAAGCGGCGTTCCTCAGCCTGCGCCTGGACGATGCCGGAAATGAAAACGCGGGAGGTAACCCGACACGCACGAGCGCGGCCGAACTAACCGAGGCATGGTTCATTCCGACAAACGGGGAACGCCAGATCGCCCATGCCGCCCGCCTCCTATTGGCGCCCTGAAGCATTCCGTGTCCAGGCGTGAGTATGGTTCTGAATCGCTCCGTGAGGTGGCGATTTTATTGAGGAACACTTTAGCGTTCTGCACGATCCTTTATGAGAAGAATAGGATGAACGCTCCCACCGGACGCATCCTAAACATAGGATTTTCCGCTTTTCGCGGATCAGGAGGCTATCATGCCGGATCAAAAAGACTTATGGAAACAAGAAGACGAGCGCAAAGAGAAAAAGGCGCATGACACGGAGGAGCATCAGGCGGAGTTCAATCACGATCCCCACGCGCACGATCCAGTACCCAATGTTGAGATTGTAACCGCAAGCCACGCCACACATGAGCATGGACTGCAGAATAAAGAAATCAATAAAGAACACCGTAAGGAAGTCGACATCCATAGCGACGACAAGAACGAACGGCATACGCATGCGCCTAAGGCCGAACAACTCGCCCATGACCTAAAGGCGGAAGAAGCACAGAAGGCGTAAATCCCTCGTTTTTTCTGTCTCCCTAGCCCTGTGATGCCTCGTTTCCATCGTCTGCGCCCACAAGAACGACCGCCGGCGCGGCATGGCATTGCCACCACGGGCCAGGCGGCAGTTAGCCCGTATTACGGAGGCCGGCGGCGATGCCATTGATGGTTGCGGCGAGGGCATAGTTGAGATCTTCATTGTCCTCGCCGCTCCGCTTTCTGCGGAGCAGATCCACCTGGATCAGGCTCATGGGATCGACATACGGATTGCGATGCCGGATCGAGTTCGCGAAAACCGGCAGGGATTCCAGCAGCTTCGACTGGCGGGTAACCTTCAGGACCACCTGGAGCGTGCGGTCGAACTCTTCCTGGATCATGTGGAACACCCGGTTGCTCAGTTCCTGGTCGGTAACGAGATCCGCATAACGTCTGGCAATAAAGAGGTCGGCTTTGGCGAGCGCGGACTCCACATTGCGAATCATGTCCTCGAACAGGGGAAACTCCAGCATCATTGTCTGCAAGAGCGCTTCGTTGCCGGGGTCACGGGCCATAAATCGGTCGAGGGCGTAACCCACTCCAAACCAACCCGGCAGAAGGTGACGCGTCTGCATCCAGCCGAAAACCCAGGGTATCGCTCGGAGATTTTCCAGATCCGTGCGTGCGTTGCGCCGCGAGGGACGTGAGCCGATGCGCGCGTGTTGTAGCTCTCGGACCGGAGTTGCTTCCTCGAAGTAAGGCAGAATATCCGGATTCTCATAGATCTGCGCCCGATAGTAGCCGAACGCATCTGCGGACATCGAGTCCATCGCGGCTTCCCAGCGCGGATCGATGAGCGCTCCCCACCCCCCGGCCCGCGTCAACGCTTCCAGCGAAGCAGCCACCATCAGCTCCAGATTACGTTCCGCAATCAGGCCGTCCGAATACTTCCAATTCAGCACCTCGCCCTGTTCGGTGATCTTGATCTCGCCCGTGAACGCTCCGGGTGGCTGTGCCGTGATGGCGCGATGCGTGGGGCCTCCTCCTCGCCCCACGGTGCCCCCGCGCCCATGAAACAGGCGCAGGTTGACACCGCACTCTTTTGCCACTTGATGCAGGGCGCGGTGCGCCTTGAAGATCTCCCACGTGCTGGTGAGCATGCCTCCGTCCTTATTCGAGTCGGAGTAGCCCAGCATCACTTCCTGCCAGCGTCCCCAGGAGTCCAGCAGCGGGAGATAATCCGGCGCGGACCACAGTGTTCGGCAGATGGCCGGGCAGTTGCGAAGGTCTTCGATCGACTCGAAGAGCGGCACCGGCATCAAGCCGGGATCCGTTCCATCTTCGGAAGCCGCCACCGTCACCCCGTTCAACCGCGCCAGCCAGACGACCGACAGGATATCCTGTAGGGACGTCGTTCCGCTGATGATGTAGGATTGGATCGCCTGGGCCGGATAAGCGCGTTTTAGATCCGCGATGGCCCGGAAAGTATCGAGGAGACGCGTCGTTTCCTCGGAAGGCGCTTCGGGAAAAGTCGGAGATGCGGAGGGTATCGTCTCGGTGGAAGCAACGCTGCCAAGCTCGCGTATGGCTGCCGCATGGATCTTTGCGTGCTGGCGTATGTCCAGCGTATGCAGATGGAAACCGAAGGTCAGCACCTGCCGGATCAGGGCATCGAGCAGATGACGCGCGGGACGGCCTCCGCAATTTGCGACGAGGCTATCGCGCATCCGCTTCAAGTCCGTCAGGAACTCTTCCGCGTTCAGGTAACCGTATTGCGATACGGGAACCTCGAGCGAATCGTTGAGCCGGCGGAGCACAAAGGCAAGGAAGATCCGGTAGACTTCATCCGTACCGCGCGTACGGACATCGCCTTCGGACAGTCGAATGGACCTGGAATAAGCTTCCAGGGCGTCCCGCAGTTCCTTTGCCACCCCGACCTGCCGGGCGGACGTGCTCAATTGTTCGATCATGGGCTCGATCGTGGCGATATAGCGGCCGACGATCGTGCGCCGGGCGAGCCCAAGCGCTTCCCCGGTTGTCTCCGGTGTGACAAAAGGATTGCCGTCACGATCGCCGCCGATCCAGGATCCAAATCGGATGACCGTGGGAAGGGCGTGCGCGGCGACCTCTCCGCCGTACACCTCTCGAAATGCGTCCGCCATCTCCCCATAGAGCCTGGGCAGCGTTTCAATCAGGCCGTTGACATGATAGTCCAGCCCCATACGGATCTCGTCTCGCACCTTCGGCGGACGACGACGCACCTCATCCGTCTGCCAGAGCGCCGTGATGTCGGCGGCGATGGCCGCCTGGCGCTCTCCCGCTTCCGCGTTCGTCAGAGGCAGCCAATCGATCTGCTCGATCTGCCGCGCAATACGCCGCCGTTTGAACAGCACGGTGCGTCGCGCCACCTGTGTGGGATGCGCCGTGAAGGTGGGGATGATCTGAATAGATCCAAGACACTTCAGGGCCTGATCCTCGGAGTATCCCCCCGAACGCATCCGCTCCAGAGTGCCCTGAAGCGATCCCGCCTGCACGGGATTGCCCGTCAGCAAGCGGGCCGCCCGCAGCCGCCGTTTGCGATGGTTGTTTTCCGCCAGGTTGACGAGCTCGAAGTAGATCGCAAACGCCTTGGTCACGCGATAGGCACGAGGAACGGTGAGACCGTTAATGACCTGCTCAAAACGATTCAGGAGATCGCGCTCTTCCACGGGCGATACGCCGCCGATGTGCTCCACGCCATCTCCCGCATCCCTGTGCCGGACCGCCAGGTTTCTCAGTTGCTCCACGGTATCGAACAGGTCATTGCCTTCCTGCTCTTTGAGGATCTCTCCCAACAGTGTTGCGAGCGCCGAAATATCCCTGCGCAGCGGGGCGTCTTTCTGATCGGGCTGTTCGCCAAGCAACTCCTTCAGCCGACTGACCTGGTCCGTCGCGGCCCAGAGGAGTTTATCCATGCTCATATCCTCGTGCATTCCTTCCCGATCCCTAATGATTTCCCATCCCATTTCAAACCTGCCCGCGTTCCCTAAGCTTTCCCTATCCATGCTCTCAGAAGAGCCCCGTGATCTGGCCATGTTCGTCCACATCGATGTTTTCCGCCGCCGGATGTTCCGGAAGGCCCGGCATGGTCATGATATCACCCGCGAGCGCGACAATAAACCCCGCTCCGGCCGAGGGCGAAAGGGAGCGCACATGGATCTTGAAATCCGTGGGCGCACCCATCTTTTTGGGGTCGTCGGAAAAAGAGTATTGCGTTTTGGCGATGCAGACCCGAAGACGCCCCAGTTCATGCTTTTCCAGCCACCGGCGCTGCGTCTCGGCTTCCGGCGATAACTCGACGCCCGAGGCCCCATAGACCCGGGTCGCCACCGCGTTCAATTTTTCGAGGATCGTCATTTCCGGCGTATAATTCGGCTTGAAGTCTGAGGGGGCTTCGAGCGCGTCCAGCACCGCTTCGCCGAGCGCCCGCCCGCCCGCACCGCCTCCGCCCCACACATCGCATACGGCGACGCGCCAGCCCGATGCCTGACAGTGTCGCACCACGGTGGCCGTTTCCGCCTCGGTATCGCCGGAAAAATGGTTGATCGCAATCACAAAGGGCACGCCCATGTGGCTCACATTCTCCACATGACGGTTCAGGTTTACGATCCCTTTTTCCACCGCGGCGACATTCTCCAATCCCACCTCTTTTTTGCTGACTCCGCCGTGCATCTTCAGGGCGCGCAAGGTCGCCACGATCACCACGGCGTCCGGCGGCAAACCTGCGGAAGGCGCAACGATATCGCAGTATTTTTCGAATCCCAGATCGGACCCGAATCCGGCTTCGGTCACGACGATTTCGCCCAGGCGGCGCGCGAGGCGAGTCGCCAGAACACTGCTGCAGCCGTGCGCGATGTTCCCGAACGGCCCGCCGTGGACGAATGCGGGCGTCCCTTCGAGCGTCTGAACGAGGTTCGGTTTCAGGGCATCCCGCAGCACGGCCACCATGGCGCCGTTGGCTTTGAGGTCGGCGGCCGTGACCGCCCGCCCGTCTCGTGTTTGCCCGACCACAATTTTGCCCAACCGCTCTTTGAGCTCCGCGAGACTGCTGCTCAAGCAGAGGATCGCCATCACTTCGGAAGCGACGGTAATGGAGTAAGCGCTTTCGCGCGGCATGCCGCCCGTCTTACCGCCCAGTCCGATCACGACGTTCCGGAGCGCCCGGTCGTTCATATCGACCACGCGTTTGAACCCCACCATCCGGGGATCGATGCTCAGCGTATTCTGCTGGTAAATATGGTTGTCGATCATCGCCGCCAGCAGGTTGTGCGCGGAGCTGATCGCATGCATGTCCCCGGTGAAGTGGAGATTGATGTCCTCCATCGGAAGCACCTGCGCGTATCCGCCGCCCGCCGCTCCGCCTTTAACCCCGAAGACCGGCCCCATCGAGGGTTCGCGCGTCGCCGAGATCGCCCGTTTGCCGAGCTTACAAAGGGCCTGTGTGAGCCCGATCGTGACCGTGGTCTTCCCTTCTCCGGCGGGCGTCGGACTGATCGCGGTGACCAGTACGATTTTCCCGTCGCGCACCGCCGGCGACGGCGGATCGGTGAGCAATCGATTGAGGGCCGCATAGGAGATCTTGGCTTTGTGGGAGCCGAACAGCTCCAGATCCGTGGGAGCAAGCCCCAGATCGTGCGCTACATCGACGATGGGTCGGAGCGTGGCGGATTGGGCGATTGCGAGATCCGAATTCATCTTTACCGTTATCCTTCTATGGGGTCTGCGCTGGTCTGAGTATCCTTGCACGGATCATGGAACCGACAAGTGGCGCTGTGCGGGCGATGTCCGCGTCGCCGCGCAGAATGAAGTCGGCATGGGCTCGGGAAGGTTCGACATAGGTGGTATGTCCGACGCGCGCGCATTCGCGATAGTAAGTCGCGATCCACGCCGGATCCGTATTCCCGCGCCCACCGTTCATATCCCGGATCAATCTTCGGAGCGCCCGCACATCGGCGTCAAGTTCCAGGAAAAGCCGGAGATCGCAGCGTTCCCGAATCTCAGGGATATGCAGCGCCATGAGCCCCTCTACAATCAAAACATCCGGAGCGTCCGGATTGGAACAGCGGCTGTCCAGATCGACGATGAGGCGCGCATTGTCCGCAGAGTTCGGGTGGTTGTTGTCCGGAAGCGATTCTCCGGTGCTGGGGGAGGTAAAAATGGGTCCACCCGGCGCTCCACGGTAAAAGTACCGGTCCATGGGGGTCACTTCCACGCGCAACGCCGGTTCGCTGGTGATGGATTGCACCAGCGCGGAGGTAAAGGTCGTTTTACCGGAAGCGGATCCGCCGGCTATCCCAACAACAAAGGTTTCACGCGTCATGGTGAGGATTTCATTCCTAACTGAGGTTTTAGACTTTATCGGCCGCCGACCGAGGGCAGGTAGAAGTAGAGATGACGGTCTTTATCGCCGTTTTCGGCGGTCAATACCAGCACCCCTTCTTTGCGGTCGTTCTTGGGATCGCCCACACGCACATCCAGCACGCGCCCTGGCAAAGGGTCGCTCCGCCATGTCTCCTCGAAGTCGCCCGGTCGCAACATCAGAAACGGCTTGTCCCGCAATGCCATGCGCGGCACGGACACCACAATTTGATCCCCCACCGTCGTGGAAATTCCGCCGACGGCAGCCGCAGGTGTTTTGCCACGGACCACCGTGATGAACCAATGGTTCTGATTGTCCCAGGCGCTCTGGGCAAACCGGGTTCCGGGCTCGGTTTCCGTGACGCCTGCGGTAGGCAGTTCCTGAAGTCCGATACCGGACCGCACATAGCCGCCGTTGCTCGTAAGGGACCGGGCGACAATGGGGCCATTGCTCGTGTCGGTGACCTCAAAGAGCGCCGCGGTATTGCCGGATCCTACGAGCATCTGGTCGGAACCCTGCGACCCGAGAAGTCCCATGGTGGCGATTTGCGGGGCGAGACATATTCTTCCGAGCTTTTTCCCATTCCACTCGAACACGGACTCCGTGGTGATGATGGCATTCGCGGCCTTGTTCGAAGCAGGTTTTGTCGCCGTAGCGGGTTTTACGACCGGTAATTGCGAGGTATGAAACCGTCCGAAGAGGAGCGTATCCATTGCGGCCCCGGTAAATTCCGCCGAGTCATCCGTCACAAATCGAAAACCATCCCAGTGCGTGACCAGCAAGGTGCGTTTTAAATCACTGGCGTCTTTCCCACCCACGACCATCAAGAGATTGTCGCGCTTTGGATCCGTGACCGCGCCGGTCTCCACGAGTTTCACCGGGTCCGGAAGGGAGATATCCCATGTCTTACGAAACTGAAGCCGAAACGCGTCTCGGCCGCGCGGAGGAGCGACCTGCGCATCGACTGGAACGAACGTGGTGGTCAAAAGGCATAAGGCCAGAGCCGGCAAAATGTTAAAATGATGTTTCATTCGGAGTACCGCCTATTCAACACTGACGCGTTGCCTGATTCAGAGGAAGATGCGCCCCGCATAGGTTGGATGGAATAGCCTTATCGCGAATCGCACTGAACCTTTGTTCTACTATACCAGTTTCAGTTCCTGCATAGCCGGCCAAGCGGAGTTTTCATTGCGTTTTCGTCTTGAAAATCTCAGGCGCGGATCACAACTGCATGAACAAATGCGTACACTATCCTAGGAACCGATCGATAAGGGAAACAGGTGTTATGCTGAGTCTCCGTTTGCAACGTAGATATGTGCGCCTTCTCGGCTGCACGGCATTATTATGCTCCGCACTCGCCTCGGCAAGCAGGGCCGGCGTAAGAGCCGGGGAACCGGAGAACATTGTCTTCGTTTCCGACGCGGGGAGCGAGGGCGACCTGCACGTGTTTCGTATGAAGGCGGACGGGACAGGCGCCAAACGGATAACCAATGTAAATGAACTGGAGATCGAAGGCGTCGCCTCGTCCGACGGGAAAAGGATTGCCTTCACCGTCGCGGATCCTACGAACACGGCGGATATCTGGGTTATGAACGCGGACGGAACGCAACGCAAAAAATTGACATCGGAGCCAAAAGGAATCCAGGCATTCGGCCCAGGTTGGTCCCCGGATGGAAAGCACATTGCGTATTCCGTAATGGAGCGCGTG
The DNA here is from genome assembly GCA_038231675.1 of Chthonomonadales bacterium. GTDB lineage: Bacteria > Armatimonadota > Chthonomonadetes > Chthonomonadales > Chthonomonadaceae > JBBRKX01. Next base: position 10,482 of record JBBRKX010000057.1, read on the forward strand.
CCGAAGATGCCGCCTAAATTTACGTTTTACACCGTGGACGCGGACGGTGGAAACCGTCGTAGTTTTGGAGCAGGATTGCTGCCCGTCTGGTCGCCAAATGGTAAGCAGATCCTGTATACCCTCCCGGCGAAAGCAAGCAAAGGCGATGTTGCGCTTTACCTCCTCAATGTGGATGGCAATGAGGCCAGGCACGCGTTTCGCAAGGGCGCGGCAATGGGAATATGGTCGCCCGATGGCAAAAAGATCGTGTTCGTGGCGCCACACATGGATGGGAATATTCCGCCGGACTTATCCCTGATGGACGCGGACGGGTCGCATCCCATGCCGCTGGCGCAGGCAAAGACCGATAAGGATGACATGGTCTTTGGAACCCAGAGGTCCCAGGACGGCAAACGACTGTACTTCACGCGGAA
>JBBRKX010000058.1:0-10836 GCA_038231675.1 Chthonomonadales bacterium
AGTAGCGCCCGGAAAATGGATGGCTTTACGCCAGGGAGTTCGCGCGGCCGTGACGGCGGGGAAGCGGTCGGTGTTCAGGAACTGCCAGATGTCATGGCAGCCATAGGTGTGGCCGTGCGCCCCGGCGAACAGGTCCCAGTAGGCGGCTTTCCGTACATCGTAGTCATCCAGATAACCGTTTTCGACTTTGAAGCCATTGGGATGGTCTTCATAGCCCGGTTCGGCATCCATGCAAGGCTTGACGGGCGTGAGCGCGTAGTCGGCAGCGATGAGATTGTAGCAGTCGCGATTTCGGTCATGGCCCGTCTGGTACATATTGAAGTCCAGCCAGTCTTCCTTATGGAAAACCTTTGAGGAGGTCTGCCCGCCCATGGGGTGAAACGTTCGCAAATGCCGCCCGCCATCGCCTGCCGTCAATCCCGCCGCCATCGACCGGATGATCTCGGCATGTACGGGGGCCTCGATGGGACGGTCTCCGCCCAGGATCCAGATGATGGGGCTGTCGCGATACCGCTTCCCCAGAGTGACTCCGAAATCATGGGCGTTGTCGGGTGTGAATATCTCCGGACCTTTGCCCCACTTGACATTCCACTTGTCGCCCCAGGTGGGAAGCATTCCGATATACATTCCAAGTTCCGCCGCCTTCGCGACAATGTAGTCCACATGCCGGAAATAGGCTTCGTTCGTCTGGAGAGGCTGGTTGTCCTTGAGGGGAAGATCGCCGTAGGCATTGGGCCGTGCGAACTCATGCTCCGCCAGAACGACCGCCTGAATCACCGTAAATCCCTGTGAGGCACGCGTGTGCAGGTAGAAATCGGCCTCTTCACGGTTCAGCCGGTGGAACAGTTCCCAGGCCGTATCGCCGAGGTAGAAGAACGGCGCGCCGTTTTCGAAGGTCAGGTAGCGTTTGTTGTCGCTGATTCGTAAGCGCATGCTCATGTTGTTTTCCTTATTCGTTGCGGTCAGGCATCGATGCCGTGCAGATCCTGAGCCATCCGTGCGTTGTGGCGTTCCCAGGCGGCGATCACGCGGTCATCATAGGGATCGTCGTCGCTGTTTTCAATCTTATGATGCGTATCCAGCCAGGCGACCACGCGCCGGGCTCCCTCCACAAAGGGGATGGTATAGCGAAAGTTCAGATCTCTTCGAGCGGCGGCATTGTCGAAGATGTTGTTGTACTGAAAGTTGACTTCCGATATGAACGCCCGTTTTGCCACTCTAGCCAGGAGATCGGTTGGAATATGCACAAGCGTGGGCTCAGGCGCGCCCATCGCGGATGCCACCGTTTCATGGATCCGATTCCATGGCATCCACTCTTCCCCGGTGACATGATAGGATTTGCCGAACGCAATGGGATTTCCGGCCGCTTCCACGAACGCTCGCGCCACATCTTCCGCGTGGCAGGATCCCCACAGCGAGCTGCCATCGCCATGAACGATGATGGGTTTGCCTTTCCGCAGACGGTCCAGATAGGTCGTTCTTCCGCCCAGACTGTGCAGGAGCGCCCCGCCATCGTGATAAGTGTGGGCCGGACGCAGGAGGGTCACCGGGAAGTCGCCACGACGATGTGCCTGCTGAAGCAGCTCTTCCAGGATCGCCTTGTTCCGGGCGTAGTCCCAGGGCGGTGGCCGATGCGGCTCCCGCTCGGTAATCGGGTAGCGTCCCGCCGGTTTGGCGTAGACATCGATGGTGCTGCAAACGATCAGGTGCTTTGCGCGCCGGGCAAACGCCCGGGAAAGACTTTCCGCATCCGCAGGCGTGTAGCAGATCATATCGATAACGACATCGAACGGGTCACCATCCCGCATCGCCGTTTCGAAAGCGGCGTATTCGGTGCGGTCTCCGATCATTTGCCGCACGCCTGTGGGGAGGTCCGGCGCTCGCTTTGCGCGGTTATATACGGTTACCTCGTGATCGCGCTGTCGCAGGCCATGAGTCATCGGGGTGCTGATCAGCCCGGTCCCGCCTAGGATTAGAATCTTCATTGCGGTTGCACTTTCTCCGAACGAACGCCGACGTGTGGTTACTTTCCCCAGCCGAATTCGACCTGGTTCTCCCAGTGTTCGACCCAGTCCACATGGAAGGATGCGCCGCGTTTGGCCACGCTGCGCCCGCGAGAAAGCTCCATGCAGCCGACACCGGCGTTGTCGTTGACACGGAAGGAAAACTTGATCGGCGCTCCGGCATCTTTGCGGGCTTTGACTTCGGGGATTTCGGACCAGGGAATGGCCGCCTCGACGATTCGGGTGGTGCTGTCCTGAGTCACCACCAGTTTCGCCGTGGTCACCGGCCCATCCAACGGGGATTTCGGCTGGCGCGGATAGAAGTGCTTGAGCGGCATACCCGGTGCGTTCAGCCGCCACACCTCCGTGCCGCCGCCATACTTTTCGGCCACCTTGTTGAGCGCGTACTCGTAGTCGGTGTCCGGTGCGATGGTGTAATCCGGCATCGTTCCAGGCGGGTGGGGATAGAACTGTTTTTTGCCGACGGGCAGTACGTTGAAGGCGATCTGTACATTGTCGGTATTCGGGAAATTGCCGGCGGGCAGAATGGGATCCTTCCGATAGGAATAGCGGCGCACCCCTTCCGGCCATGCCAGCGCTTCCTTCTTGCCGTCGCGCATCAGGTAGCTGGTTTCGGGATAGAAGAACTGGTCGTCGTCGCGGGTGGCAAAGCGGAGGGTGCCTCCGTCGGGCGTCGAGTCGGCGACCTTGGCGGCGAAATAGAAGTAGTCGTCGTCGTAGGCAAGGTAGCCTGTGGCGAGTCCCTGCCCTGTCCCCGCCTCGAACTTCTTGAAGGGGAACCATGCCGCTTCCGTCATGGTCGGCGAACCGCCGTCGCTCACGATGGTTTCCGGAAGCACGCCCTGCCAATCGTCGAGCTTGCCGTCGATGGCGATGGTGCGCTTTGCAATGACATTTGCGTGCATGGTTTCGAAGTGCGCGACGCGGCCATCCTTGCCGGCATCGAAGCGCACTGCGAGCGGATAGGCGTTGCTGTCGACCGGCTTACCACCGACCACTTTCAGCAAGATCTCCCGGGTCTCATTCGGATGGAAGGCAATATTTTGCATGCCCGGTTCCAGTTTCAACTGGCCGAGCGTAACAGCGAGCGGCCCGTGGACAGGGCGATTCAATATATTGGTGAGGGTCAGTCGGAGGATCGGCTGCCGTGAAATCGGTTCTTCCAGATCGTGGGCGACGGTCGCGAGCGGCTCGATGCCCTGGATTTGGGCCGTGCGGAGGGCAGAAAGCATTGCCTGAAAGGCTCCGGCATTTCCATTGCCACGCAGGAAAAAGCCGCGTCCATCCAGTGGGATGATGATCTCCCCTTTTTGGGCGGCGACGAGGTTTCCATAGAAGTCGTAGGCGCGCACCTTTCCGTGCGCATCCGAAAGCGTCAAGGATGCGCCGGAAAGCGTTTCCGGAGTCGCCAATTGCCGCAGCAATGCCGCGCGCCTGGTGAGCGGTTTACCCGCTCCTGCCAGCTTCGGAGCGGTGAGATCCGGCGCCTCCGCTTCGGCAGGCGTCAGGGCCGAAAGCTGTTTCCGAAGGACCTCTTTGTGCGCGACCTCCGTAAGCCCGCGTGCCGTACGGAAGAGCAGGTTGTCCGCGCCGAACTCTTCGCCCAGGTCGCCCACCACCACGACCGTGCCATCCTCGGCATTGCCGTTCAGGCCGTCGAACGCCATTACCCAGGGCAATCCGTTCTTGAAGACCAGCTCCTTAAAGGCACGGTCTCCCAGGAAGTGCTGCGACGCGCCCACGGCGGCGGCGACCGACCAGGCGTTCTGTCCCTCGTGGACATTGCCGCCAAAGACGCCCATGGCGCGGTCATAACCGGCGGAGCGGTTGGCGGCGATGACGGCGGCGACCCGATCATCGGTGTTTGCCACCCAGCTTTCCGTATCCCAGATCCGCACACGGCCCTTCGGCCCTTTGCGATCGACCCAGGGCTTGTAGGTTGCAAAGGAGGCCATGCCCTGGTAGTGGACGCTTAGAAAATCGAAATCGGGCAGGAACCGAGTGGTCCCGTCCGAAAAGAATTTATCCATGGCATTGGAGGAAGAATCTCCGCCGCCGACGAGCACATCGGCGCCGGCATCCTTGCGCGCCTCATGGACGCCCTCGACCATCTTCGTATACATATCGCGATAGCGAAGCATGTCCGCGCCCCAGCCGGAGATCGAGATGCCTTCCCACGGCTCGTTCCAGAGAGAAAACGCGGTGATCGGCCCTTTCGGCCAGCCGTAGTCGGTGCAGAACCGCGCGACGAACTTCTTGAAATCTTCGTCGTAAGAGGGGAGCCAGGCGATGTCGAACTTTGTGTCCAGCATCAATCCCTTATCGTCGAGCCAGGGACGCTCGTGACGGAGCGGCTGTGCCGGACTGCCGAATTCCCCCCCTCCCGCCATCGCCAGCACCGTGATATTGCTGTCTTGAAAAGTCTTGAGTTGATCTCCCTGCTCACGGTACCATCGTTCGAAGTCCGGGTCCGTCGTGGGCTTGTAGCTGATGCCCCAGCGGATGGCGTGCACGCCCAGGCGAGAAAGCGATTCCCGCCCCACATTGTCGTCCAGGCTCAGGGCCGGATACTGCACGCGGGATGGATCCGGCTTGAAAGTACGGACGCACGATACGAGAAACTGCCGACCGAGTTGCGGACCCAGGTCGAGCACAAGGGCGTATGCACCGAAACGGGAGGGGATGTTCGGCGTGATTGTCAGCACGGCCGCGCTTTTTGGTCCGGCCTTCACCGGCACCGAAGACATATCGGTTTTCCCGATCTTATAGACGGTCGGGACCCAGACATCGCCTGGCTTCCCTCTGGTTCCGTACCCGATAAGGTCGAGCTTTGCCATGACATTCATGGGGGCGTCGCCATGGTTTTCGATCTTGAGGGTGAAGGTAACCGTTTCGCCCGGCCAGAGGATATTGCCGGGGATGGTGCTCTTGACCACGTCCACCCGATAGCCCGGTCCGCCCGAAGTCCGCTTCAGTCCAAATACCTTTGCGAAGTCCGTCATGGCCGGGCCCGTTACCATCTGCGCTTTTGCCAGGGGCGCACTGAACTGCAGGATGGCGGCCGCGACGACCACCATGCTTATTCCCGTGACGAGAGCGGCGCGAAAACGCTTTGCATTTCTCATTATTTGCCTTCTCCACCTTGATGCGTTATGGCATGCACCTGTTGCCGGATCGCTTCCAGCGAGAGTACATTTTGCTTCCAGTCAGGCTGAAACAGCTTCGACTGCGCCTGTTCGATGGCGAGCTTCGCGCCATCGGAAAAGGGAAACCCGGCATATCCGAAGACAATGGCGAGTTCGATGCGAATATGTCCCATCACGAAATCCCATGCCGCCTCCTTTGGTACGCCCATACGGATCGCTTCCTCCAGCGACTCCTTCATGGCCGAGACCAGGGAAGCGCAGGTCGTTTCCACCACACCGGGCTCGAGGATCGCCATCTGCTCGACGGTGATCCGGTGCATCCGCAGGATGGGGGCGTACATGGCTGCGGCGATCCCTTCCCCCAGCGCGTAGTGCGCCTCGGGCCCCTGGATCAGTGCGCAGACCACACTCTGCCGGGCGTGGTAGCCGCCGAACCAATCCGTCTGGGCTTCGCGCGTCACCTCTTCCATGAACAGGGGCGGATGACACGGATGCGCGGCGAAATAGGAGATGTCGGCGCGCTCGGGAAACACGCCCGCATACCCCGCCGCCGGATCCAGGCCCATGACGAGCGTGCCGGGCCGAAGTTCCGGCACCATGGTCTTGCTGATCTTACCGATGAGGGCGTCCGGCACCGCGAGGATGACGACGTCGGCCCGCGCCAACGCCTCTCCGAGGGGTGTTGGCGCGACTGCCTTTGCCGTCATGCGCTCCAACCCCGCCGCGCTCACCTCGACATAAAGCATCTGATATCCGGCATGGTCCTTAAGATTGTCCGTGAGGCGGCAGCCCATTTTGCCGCCCGCTCCCATCAACGCGATTGTCGTCACCGTTCTGATCCCTTCCTTCTAACCCGTCCCTTTGAGAATGCTTCCGAAGAGGTCCGTCCGACCCACCTGCCCGCCTTTGAACAGAATTTCCATCCCGTCCAGCGGCGTGTGCTCCGCATGGACACGGCAGAGCGGAGAGCCGGGCGCGATCGGGGCGATCATCTCCAGAGCCGTGATGCCCATCTCGCGTGCCGCGTAGCCGCACGTGTCGCCGCCCGCCACCACCGCTCGCCGTACGCTGCTTCGCTCTAAGAGCGTCTTCAGGAGATGGCCTAGCAACTGTCCGAGCCTGCGGCCACTTGCCCGCTCACCGGTCCGTGTGAAAACCTGTGTCGCCGCCACAAGCCGCAGATCTTCCGGTCCACGGCAGGTGTGCAGGATCACACTGCGACCCTGGCTTACAGCGTTCAGAGCTTCCCGAAGAGGCGCTTCCAGGGCCACGACGCTGTCTTGTTCTTGAAGCATCCGTACCGGATCGAGCGCCACATGCGCGAAGCCATTGGCGATGGCCCAGTCGATCTGTCTCGCCGTAACGGGCGAGCAGCTTCCGGAAACCACGATAATCTGCTCCACTGCCTTGGCGGAGAGAGTCGGCGGGGTCGGGAGCAGACCCCGCGCTTCCCAGAACGCCGCCAGCGCATACTCGACGCCGGAGGATCCGGTCACGAATAGGGGAGGCGCGGACAGGGCGCGCTCCCACAACAGCCGGCCGATGGAAATCAAATGCTCCCGGGTGAGCGTATCGAACAAAATGATCTCCTGCCCCGCCTGCACAAGCGATTCCACGGTTGCGGCAAGTTGTTCCGGCGGCAAGCCCAGCTGCAATACATCGATCCTTCCGATCTTCCTCGCCGTCTGGCGGACCAGATGAAGGCACAGATCGCTTTCGTCCATCGGGGTGACCGGATGGTGCAGCATGGTTGGGTGCCGGTCCAGGCGAAACACATCGCTTTCCGGCCCGGAACGCGCGAACAAGTTTCCGAACACGCAAAATCTATGCAGCGCCGGCGCGCCGACTACCAGCGCTACGAAGGCAGAGCGAAATTCACGTTGCCCTACTGCGATGGTGTGGCCGATGCTGCCGACATGTGGCGCGGAGTCGAATGTCGAGCATATCTTCACATGGAACAGGGGCGCGGCGAGTGTATGCAAGGCGGCGAAGATGGGAGGCAATTCGGCATCCATTTCCTCCGGCGACAGACTCCTGCTCACTCCCGCCACCCCTACGGCGCGCAGCCCCTTGAAGCGCGCAAGCTGTTCCGGTTGTGGCGGTTGAAGGAACAATACTGTTCGGAGTCCCGCCTTTGCCAGCACCTCCATGGTATCGGTGGAGCCAGTGAAGTCGTCGCCATAGAAACTCAGCACCAGGCCCTCGGGCAGGTTCAAATTGCTCTTCTTTTCCTTCGGGCCATCGCAAGGTTCCGTGGTCAGCATGAAAGCGGCTTGCCGAACTTTTCGATGGCTTCTCGGAGTTCCCGATGTTCTCGCGCATAGGTTTCGAGAGGAATCCCCTGTATGGCGGCCTCCCATGCCTGCCGCATGGAAGCGACTCCGGCGCCCGGTCCGCCCGGATGGGCCATAATGCCGCCCCCCGCCAGATGGATCAGATCCGTTCCGCCCGCGCGGCGATAGGTTTCAGGCGCCTGTCCCGCCCATTGCCCCGAAGCGACCACCGGCATGGCGAGATACGCTTTGCCCGTACCGGAAAATAGGGGAGTCAGGCAGGCATGCAGGGAGGCGACGACCGAGTCGTCCGGCTCCCAGAATTTGTTTTGCAGGCCATTGACATGCATATGATCCACCCCCGCCAGTCGCCAGAGCTTTTGATAGGCCGGGAAGGCGATGCCAAGTTCCGGACAGCGCGTGAACATTCCCCAGCCGTTACGATGACCATGAATGACAAGCCGACTATGGCGGCGCATCGCCGCGACACCTACGAGGCCGACACTGTTCAAGCTCATCATGATACAATTTCCGTTCGCCTTCAGCACCGTATCGTGATGGCGTTTCATGGCGTCAAGCTCGTCGGTGATATTGAAGGCGTACATCACCTTCTTGCCGGTACGCTCGGCGTAGGCGTCGAGAACCTGCATGACCCTTTGCACGCGCTCTTCGAATGGCGAATGAGGCGGATTCGCCATGAGTTCGTCGTCCTTGATAAAGTCCAGTCCGGCTTCCGCCAGCTCCCGAACCAATTCCGCAGTTTGTGCCGGGGACAGGCCGACGCTCGGCTTGACGATGGTGCCGATGAGCGGTCGGTCGGTGACCCCGCTCAGGCGGCGTGTTCCTTCGATGCCGAACTGTGGGCCGGGGTAGGCGGTCGCGAAGGCATCGGGTAACTCAAGGTCCAGCAGGCGCAGGCCGGAATGATCGCTCAACTCGTAGAGGTTGCCGCAGACGGTCGCGTTCAGGGTGGGCAGGTTCGCGCCCATGTTGTCGAACGGAAACGAGAGGACGATTCGGGCGCGCTGGTAGCGCGGCGGCGTGGCGCTGCCTTTCGGCGGGCGGCATCCGGGGAGGCCTGGCTCCGCGACCGTTTCCAGCAGCTCGATGCGCTCGACCCGGGCTCCGGAACGCGCTTTCAATTCCGGCGTTTCACCGGGCACAGCGACGAAGGTTCCGGAGGACTGCTCGCCTGCAATCACCTCGGCTGCGCGCTCCACCGGATAGGGGGTCTCGATAAAGTAAGTGGCAAGGATGCGGTCGGTACTCATTGCGTCGGCTTTCCTTCGTTCTTTTTCACTTCATACGGCAGGCTCTGCTCGGCGGACCGATACGCTCCGAACACGAGTTCCAGCGTGTTGAGGTTATCTGCTCCGCAGGTTTCCGGCTCTGTTCCGGCGCGCAGGCAATCCACCCAGTGCTTTTGTATTGCGACCACGGCCTCCTGAGTCGCCTGCCCCGGCGGACTGCTCCAGTTATAAAGGCCGGGTGAAACGTCGCGCCGCTCCACGGTTTCATCTGTCACCGTTGTGAGAAGGTAGTTTGGCCCAAGAGTTGCGGAGCCATGGCTGCCCTCCAGATGGACAAGAGTTTGCGGAAAAAGATCTTCTTCTCGTTTCGAAGCGTAACTGAGATCCACGATGCACGTCGCGCCGCTGCGCATCTTCAGCAGGATCGTGGCGACATCCTCACCGCGAATATGCGGATTGACGCGCTGGGTGGCGCAGGTAAGCTGGCTGGCTTCCCCAAAGAAGAAGCGGGCGAGATCCAGCAGATGCACACCTAGGTCGATGAGTATAAAGCGCGGATCGGTCGCAAGATAAGGCTGGTCGGCGTACACATCGTAGGGAGTTCGGAAGCTGATCTGCCCGAAGAAGAGGGGGCCCAGACGGGACGCTGCTTTCAGAAGGGCGCGCATGGGCCTTTGCCAGCGGAAGTTTTCGTGGACCATAAATGGCACGCCCTCGTCCCGGCAGGCTCGCGTCATCGCTTCGGCGTCCTCCAGGCTGGGTGCGAGGGGCTTCTGACAGATAACAGGAATGCGATGTGCGACTGCACTTTCCACCAGAGGGCGATGGGAAGCGGGCTGCGTCACGATGTCCACAAAATCGAGATTTTCCCTGCACAGAATCTGCTCGACATCCGTGTAGACTTTCGTCACGCCAAATTCGTGCGCGAAACTGTCCGCGCGATTTTTATCCATGTCGCAGACCGCGACGATTTCCGCGCCCGCTATCTCGCTCCAACCGTGCATATGATTACGGGCAAAGAAGCCGCAGCCGATCAGTCCGCCCCGAAGGCTCTGCATACCGTTACTCCTCCCAGTCCAGGCGCGCATAGGCGAATGCCGGAAGCTCCCATTGGACAATGCCATCGTTACCCTGAACGATTCTTCCTGAATCAGAAGTCGTGCCCTGATTGTGTTGCGCACTGTTTGCATCGATTTGTCGCAACAACGGATGTGTGGTGGATACAGGGAGTCGCAGCCGTACTTGCCGCGATGCAGGAGTGAGGTTGGCGTAAAGCAGGGCATGACGCTGCTCGGATCGCAACGCCATGCCCGTAACTTGACCAGGAGCACTGGATTTCAGCGGCAGCATGACGCCTCCGGCAAACTGTCTGATATCCGCGAAAACATGGTAGAGCGGAAACACCGTGCCGGGCGTGGAAGGGAATTGCATCGGCAGCGGAGAGCCCGCCTCAGTTTCCATGATGCCGCGCCAGCCGGTTGTCTCATAGTAGGTGACGCTGTGGACTCCGCTCTCAATCAGCGCCTTCAGACTGCCAAGTGTCCAGCCTGCCGCGAAGAGGGTACACTGCCGCGCATCTACGGGAGGGGGCAGTGCATCGGAGCGGAGCTTGGGTTCGATGCCTGTTGCATCGGGATTGAACCGGGGCTTGAGCGTAACGGGCGAGACGACGATCGGCAGACCCTGACAGAACGATCGTGCGCTGCGCACGGTGTGCGCCTGCGCCTCCAGATTTTCCACCAGCGATGCCGTATCGAATGCATGGACCTGTGGGTTGAGGGAATAGCAAACGCAATCCCATGAAGCAACAGAGGGACGTCCACGGTTCAGTTCCGCGAAGTACGCGTTTGTGCCCCCACCAAACTGCGTGTCAGGGGTTATGCAAGCAAGATGCTTGCGCGCCATCGGGATCCAATATTCCGGTGTCGTTTTATCCCCGGAACGAAAGATCAGCCAACGAACGATCGGAGGTTGCAAACGTTTTAGCGCCACGGCCAGCGCAGCCAACTCCGCCTCCGCGCTTTCCGTAAGGAACAGGGCGATCTCAAGCCGCACGTCCAGCGCCCGCGCCTCTTCGGTTACCTGACGCAACCCTGGCTCCCATTCCGACTCGGAAAGCACCAGGTCGAGCCGCAGGTGGGAT
>JBBRKX010000059.1:0-10770 GCA_038231675.1 Chthonomonadales bacterium
CCATAAGATACTGGATCGTTGGGAGCGCCGCCACGATGCGGTTGTCGTCGGTGATCTTGCCGGTGTCATCTTGAGGAACATTGAAGTCGACGCGAACGAGAACGCGCTTGCCCTTGACGTCGATGTCCTCGATAGTCTTCTTATTCATTGCCTGCACCTTTCGATAATTTCCGGGAACGCGGGTGGAGTCTGGATTGGGGGGATCGCGCCGTAACCCGGCTGCAACCATAGGGAATGCCCGCCCGTCAGCGGGCGGGCATTCCTGCGTTTCGTAAACGTTGCCTGCAAAGGATGCGGCATGCGCTCGCCTTTAATGGACACAGGAAGATAGGCGAACGCGATACCGCTTGCCAGTTTTTTTACAGGCCCTTCTGAGCCACAAAGTTGATAAGATCGGCCACGCGACTGGAGTAGCCCCATTCGTTGTCGTACCACGCGACAACCTTTACGAGATTGCCACCGACCGCGACCGTGTCGATCGCGGAGTAGATAGACGAGTGCTGATTGCCCTTGATGTCGGAAGAGACAAGCGGCAGTTCCGTATACTCGAGGTAACCCTTCATGGCGCCATCCGCATACTCTTTTACTGCGGCATTCACCTCTTCCACCGTGATGTCACGGCTGAGAAGCGCGGTGAAGTCGACCACGGAGACGGTGGGAGTCGGCACGTGGAACGCCATGCCGTGGAACTTGCCCTTCAGTTCAGGGATGACCAGGCCGACCGCGCGGGCCGCGCCGGTGGACGACGGAACGATGTTTTCCGCGCCCGCTCGGGCGTCGCGCAGGTCCTTGGACGCCGTGTCCTGAAGTCGTTGGGAGTTGGTATACGCATGCACGGTGGTCAGGAGACCCTTTTCGATCCCGAACCGGTCGTTGAGAACTTTCGCGACCGGGGCGAGACCGTTCGTGGTGCAGGACGCATTCGAAATCACATGATGCTTGGCGGTGTCGTATACGTCCTGGTTGACGCCCAGGACGATCGTCAAATCTTCGTTCTTCGCGGGAGCGGAGATGATGACTTTCTTAACGCCATGCTCACGATGGGCCACGGCCTTGGTTGCATCCGTGAAGAATCCCGTGGATTCCACTACGATGTCCACGCCTTCGCTGTCCCACTTGATCGCGCCGGGCTCACGCTCGGCAAAGACTTTGATCTTCTTGCCGTTCACCACGATATCGGTCTCATCGGTGGCGACTTCGCCCTGGAATGGGCCGTAGGTGGAATCCCACTTGAACAGGTGGGCATTCGTCTTCACATCGGTGAGATCGTTGATGGCCACGACTTCGATGTCGTTCGGGTAACGGCTCAGGATGGTGCGCAGGGAAAGGCGGCCAATACGCCCGAAACCATTGATGCCTACTCGGACTGCCATGATAGGTTATCCTCCTATGGAATTGGGTGCGCACGCCCTTCACCAGGTGGGGAAGGCGCACGTCCTCTGTAAACGAAGCAACAAGACGCAAATTTGCGAACAATCGCACAAATGTCATTGAATACGATTATTTTAGCATTTTTGGATGGCAGGCGTCAACACATAGACTTCTTTTGCCAGGGGGATCGCAAATTTGCGCCCGGCCCTACAGCAGGTCATTTGCAGGCACGAACTCGCTTCGGAGGATCGCACGGCGCACCGAACGGTGTGACTTTTATCACACCTTCAGTACCTTAATTATCCCAGGAAGCTGGCGGCCAAATGTGCTATCTTAAAATGCGGTTGGTCCTGCCATTCGTATTGCGGAAAGCTGCACCAATCCGTACCGCACACCGTTACCAATCAGCCGGGTCCAGCGTCGTGGACTCGTGCATGCGGCTCTTCTTCTACTCTGTTAAATTAACATCATAACCTGGCCGGCGCACGACCTAACCAGGTTCATTCCGCAACGAAAAGGAAAAACCATGCGAACGAAGAGGTTTGTCAGGGGCATTCAGTTCTCAGTTTTCTACCTGCCGAGCGGACGGCGAAATGAATTTCTTCGCTGGGGGCGCTATGCGCCGCAACGTCCATTCGGACGTAAAAGAGTACGCCGTCTGAAAACTGAATGGCCCTGGAGGTTTGTCTTTCTGGCGCCCCTGCTGGCGGTTTTCAGCCTGATACTGTTCGGGCCGCTTTCGGCTCAGGCACAGACTTCGTTCCTACCGATCAAAAGGACGCTGGGACGAAGTGCGACGACCACGTATATCGGCAGCCCGCCTCCTGGCCAGGCTACCGTAAAGGCCGTGCTGAAAGCCAGCGCGGATGCCATCCTTTCAGGGCAAGCGGCCAGTTTGACGCAGTTCTCCACGGTAGTCTCATCGGCGGTCAACGTGAAACACCGGCAGGGCACGCCACCGGGCGCCCTGTTGGGATTTGCCGGCCTGAACGCGCTGGACTCTGCGGTCGCGACTCAAAGCGTGAGCGATCCGCCCGATCAGGGTCTGGCGGCCGGAAACGGATACGTTCTGGAAGCGGTGAACGATGTCCTCGCCGTTTATGAGAAAGGGTCGGGGAAGCTGCTGGAGGGACCGATAGACCTGAATTCTTTCTTCGGCCTGCCGCCCGCGATCAGCGTGGATCCAGTGACCCAACAAGCCACATACGGTCTTTTCCTGACCGATCCACGGTGTTACTACGACTGGCTGACAAAGCGGTGGTTCATCACCATCGCCGAAGCCTCCGTCGATCCGCAGACGGGCGTCACGTTCACCGGGCAAAGCGCGGTTTTGATCGCCGTCAGTCAATCGGCGAGCCCGACCGGCCTTTGGAATGTGTATTTCATCGATCAGAGCGGCACGTTCCCGGACCAGCCACTTCTCGGCGCGGATAGCAACGGCATCTATATTTCCACCAATAACTTCCCCTTGAGCGGAATAAGCTTTGACTCTACGGCCAACATTTACGCCATCTCGAAGGCAGGCTTGATCAACGGTACGGTGAACGCGGTCTTCCAGTTCACCGGTCTTACACTTGCTGAAGGCTCCCCCTATTCCATCCAGCCCGCGACGACGCCTCCCTTATGCGCTGCCGCAGAAATCAATCAGGGCACTGAGTACTTTATGAGCAACTGCGACTTCAACCAGGACGGCACGCCCGTCAATCGGATCGGAGTCTGGGCGATAACCAATACAAAGTCGCTGAGTTCAGACACCCCTATTCCCGTGCTCACGTCCACGATTGTCAGCAGCGAAGCCTATGCTTTGCCTACCTATGCCGCGCAGAAAGCCGGTCCTTTCTCCTTTGGAACCTCTCTCGGGTTTACCGAACAGTACCTGGATGCCGGCGATGACCGTATGCAGCAGGTGCAATACGTCAATGGCGTGCTATGGTCCGGCTTGAACACTATTCTGGCATCCTCTCAGGCGTCTTCTACTGTTTCGAGTAATCCCTTCGACCCAATGGCGCCCGACGGCATCGCTTACTTCGCCGTACATCCGTTCTGGCAAGCGGGCTCTTTAAATGGCCAGATAGTCCACCAGGGTTACGTGGTCGCTCCGAACGGCAACAGTGTGCTCTATCCCGCCATCACCTCCACCTATCGCGGCAAGACCGTCATGGGCTTTACGCTGACCGGGCCGGACCACTATCCGAGCGCCGCCTTCAGCATGTTTACCAATGGCGCATTTGGCCCCATCACGATCGCTGCCGAAGGAGTGGCGCCCGATGATTCCTTTAGCGGCTACGGAGATATAGGTCCTTTTGGGTCCGACGGTCCGCAGGTAGCGCGCTGGGGCGACTATTCGGGCGCGGTCTCCGATACGGATGGCGGCATATGGTTGGCCACCGACTGTATTTTAGGGCCGGGCACGGGCGTAAACAACTGGTGTACGTTCCTTACCAGATTGCCTAAGTAACAACGCTCCCCTGATCGTATAAGGAATGGCTCCTCCTGCTCAGGGGAGCACACCTTTACGGCCGGAAGTTCACGTTCTGGAGGATAGATAATGCGACTTGGAGGGCCACTTTTCGGCGATGTGTCCACGCCGGAGTTATGGATTGCGGAGCTTCAAAAAAAGGAGTATCGCGCGGCATACTGCCCCGTCGGCGCGGATGCCGACGAAGCTACGGTTCAGGCATACCGGAATGCCGCGCAAGCAGCCGATATCGTGATCGCCGAAGTCGGCGCGTGGAGCAATCCCATCAGTCCTGATCCTGCGATACGCTCCGCGGCAATCACACATTGCCAGAATCAACTTGCGCTCGCCGACAGGATACGCGCGCGATGCTGTGTGAACATTGCGGGATCACGCGGCCAACAGTGGGATGGGCCGCATCCGGTTAACCTTACCGACGAGACCTTCGATCTGATCGTTGAAACCGTCCAAATCATCATCGATGCGGTACGCCCAAAACATACCTTTTATGCTCTGGAAACCATGCCATGGATTTTCCCGGACTCGCCTGAATCATACAGGAGGCTGATTCAAGCGATCGACCGTCCCACGTTTGCCGTGCATCTGGACCCGGCCAATCTCATAAACTGCCCGAGCCGTTATTACGAAAACGCGCATCTCATCCGCGAATGTTTTCGCCTTCTCGGCCCACACATCAAGAGTTGTCACGCCAAGGACATCCATCTGCAAAGCCACATGACCGTCCATCTGGATGAAGTGCGGCCGGGGCTCGGCGGCATGGATTACGCGGTTTTCCTCCGCGAGGTGGAGCGTCTGGACCCGATCACGCCCATCATGCTGGAGCATCTGCCAAACGAGCATGAGTACGATCTCGCCGCCATGTATGTTCGGGGCATATCCGCGACCCTAACCCAGAGTCAGTAACATCCGTGCCCGCGCAGGCGGTCACATGGCCGAAGGCCACACAGCCGCGCAATTCATTGCGGCGGACACAGCGCAATGCATTGCGGCGGGAACGAACATATGGTTTGGCACTCCTGATTGCGGCGTACCAGCGCAATGCATTGCGGCGGGAATGGAGACGCCTCATGACGATGGGCATGGGGCACGGCGCATTGCGGCCATCGCGCAATGCATTGCGGCGGGAATGGCGAATCTGCGTCGATGGGCATGGGGCACGACGCATTGCGGCCATCGCGCAATGCATTGCGGCGGAAATGGCGTATCTTCGTCGATGAACGGGGCCAGGTTAAGACCCCGCGATCGTCATTTCCGCCACCTGAAACGTCGGGCTCACGACAGCGGAATTGAAAATCAAATCAGTGCCGATCCGCTCGATCCCCATCAGCAGATTCAGAAGCGTGCTCGCGATGGTAACCTCTTCGACCGCATGAGCGAGTTTTCCATCCTCGATCCAGAGCCCCGATGCGCCAATCGAGAAATCTCCGGTGACGGTGTTTGCGCCGTGGCCCATCATATCGGTGACATAGAAACCGTTCGGGATCGCGGCGATGATCTCTTCCGGGGTCTGGGAGCCCGCAATCAGGAAAAGATTGAATGCGCCGATGCCAGGGACACCGCTATAGCTTCGCCGCGCATTGGCCGTCGACGCGGCTCCGTTCCCGACCTTCCGCGCGGTCGCCGTGTCATAAACGAAGCGCTTCAAAATCCCGTTCTCGATGATCACATTCCGCCGCGTCGGGAGCCCATCGCCATCGAACGGAGCCGATCCTGCTCCCCCCACCAGCGTTCCATCATCCACCAGATTGACACTCTCCGCCGCGATGCGCTCCCCGAGTTTGTCCTTGAGAAAAGACATTCCTTTATGGACTGAATCTCCGTTCACTGCGCCAAAGACGGATTGCCAGATGCGTGCGGCGACACGGCGATCGAAGACTACGGGAGCGTTCTGTGTGGGGGCCTTGACCGCGTTTAGCTTGCGCACCACGCGCAATGCCGCTTTCCTGCCGATCTCTTCCGCGGGCTCCAATTGGTCGAACGCCCGGGAGAAAGACCACTCATAGTCGACCTGCTTCTTTCCTGCCTCCTCCGCCAGAGGCTGACAGTAAATCGAGCAGCCTGAGCTATGATACGACGAAACGACACCATTGGAATTTGCAAGCACCGTGTACGTGGTTCCGCTTCCAAACCCCGCTCCCTCGCTGTTCGTAATGCGCGGATCGGCGGCGAAGGCGGCTGCTTCACAGGCCTTCGCGAGAGCGATCTTTTGGTCGGTGGGCACGCTCTCGATGGTCGGGTCATACAGTTTCAGTTCCGGCCGGCGCACAGATTCGCCGCCATTTGGCAGGGCATTCTCCGGCTTCTGATCCGCCACCGAAGCGAGAGCGACCGTCGTGCGGATCAAATGGTCCAGGGCATCGGTATCGAAGTCCGAAGTGGAGGCAAATCCAAGGCGGTTATCCACGAAGACCCGCAGACCAAGCCCCTTGCTGCCGGATTGAGTAAGCGTCTCGATCTCGCCTTTGCGTACCTGAACGTTGAAATCGGTCGAAGTCTGCAAGTAGACGTCGGCTTCGTGCGCCCCCGCGCTGCGAGCGCGTGCGACGACATCTGCCGCCAATGCTTCGTAATCCATTCCATATCCTCCCAAAGTAGTCAAACCTTAAATGCGTTTCGGATCCCGTACGCGAAGCTGTGCCGCCGATTGCGCTAGGAAGCGGAGCCCCCATAAACGCCGCGTACAAGCGCCGGTAAATCGGCCATATCGGTGAGCACACCGGCGACACCGGTCACAATACTGAAATGACGTTCTTTAGATAGCCTGGATTGGATCACCCTGGCCCCTACCTGCATCGCCCATTCGATTGCCTCTGGAAAATCGTCGACGACCACCGCTTCACGAGGTGCGATGCCACAGGCGGCAAACACGCGGTCATAGTATTCCGGGCCCTCTTTTGCGCAGTCGATCAGGTCGGGGCCAAAATTACGGCGGGGATAGGCTTCGATCCCCGCCCCGACCAGCGCGCCCTGAAGATACGCGGACTCTTGCCCGCTGGCCATGTATAGCGTGCAACCCTGGCCTACCAGGCTATCAAGCGCCGCCCTTACGCCCGCGTAGGCGCCATCGCAGCACTTCAGCGCCGCAAACTGTGTATGAATCACCATTTCCCTGCTATCGTGCGGCGTCTCTTGCTTCATTGCAGTGAACAAAAGCTCCGCACACCATGGCCGAATCGTTTCCAGCCACGCACAATAATTGTTCAGTGGGCGGTGCCGAAATCGGGCGACATAATCGCGCTCGAGCGTCTCCAGCATCTCCACCGCAGCCTTCACCCAGGCTTCGACCTCGCCTCCGTACTGTGGAGCTAGAATGGAGCCGATCTGACGAACATACTGTGCATTAAAACGAAATTGATCGCTGATCGTATCATCGAAATCGAGAAAGACAAATCTTCCGTCGGACATTCAGTACCAGACCTTCTAGATCCATGTGCGGTCTTGCCCTCTTAAATCATCGGGCGCGCTTTGACGGACGTGCCGCCGACGGTCATCTCGCTGACGAGGATCATCGGCATTCCCACGCCAACCGGAACGCTCTGGCCGTCTTTCCCGCAGGTGCCGATGCCGGGATCGAGGGCAAAATTGTTTGCCACCCGCGATACTTTGGCGAGATCTTTGGGACCATTTCCAATGAGGGTCGCGCCTTTAACCGGCCTGCCGATCTTCCCGTTTTCGATGAGATAGCCTTCCGTAACGCTGAAGACATAGTTGCCGTTGGAGATATCCACCTGGCCGCCGCTGAAGTTTTTTGCGTAGAAACCATGCGAAATGGACTTGATGATCTCTTCCGGCGTGTCTTCGCCGGCTTCCAGGAACGTGTTGGTCATACGCGGCATCGGGATGCACTGGTAATCCTGCCGGCGACCACTGCCTGTACTCCGCATGCCCATCAGCCCGGCATTCAGACGATCGCTCATGTAGCCCTTCAGAATGCCTTTTTCGATCAGGACCTTACGTTCGCCCGTGTTGCCCTCGTCGTCGATGTTGATGCTGCCGCGCTTGTTGGACACGGTCGCATCGTCGACTACGGTGCAAAGCTCGCTCGCGACCTTTTCCCCGATCCGATCGGAATAGACAGATGTTTTCTTCCGATTGAAATCCGCTTCCAACCCATGCCCCACCGCCTCGTGCAGCCAGACCCCGCCCCAGGCGTTGTCGATCACCACGGGCATGGCTCCGGCGGGCGCGTCATCCGCGCCAAGTTGCACCAGCGCCTGGCGCGCCGCTTCGACGGCAAGACATTCGGGAGTGTTCGCCTCGAAATACTCCATTCCGATCCGCCCGCCGCCGCCATAAAATCCGGTTTGGGCTTCGGCGCCCTCGGCCGCCATGACGACCACCTGAAATCGGAGCATCGTCTGACGATCGGTGATGTACAGACCGTCCGAGTTTGCTATAAGAATATCTTTCAAGGAGTCGACATAGCCGACCTGCACCTGGCGGACTCGCTCATCGTATTCGAACGCGGCTTGATTGGCGCGGTGCACAAGCTGCACCTTGTCGCGTACATCGGCGGAAACCGGAGCATGTCGAATGGGATAGAAATCCGGCCCTGTTCGCCGCGATACCGCTACCGGCGCGACGGTCTTTCCGCCCTCCGCGATATAGGCCGCCACCCGAGCCGCTTCCAGCAGCTTTTCCGGCGACAGATCGTCGCTATAGGCATATCCCTGGCGCTCGCCATGCAAAACGCGAATACCGATTCCCAGCGACTGCCTTATTTCAGCGCTCTGGATTTTATTTTCTTCCAGCGGAATGCGTGTGCTTTCGGTTCGCTCGCCGTACACCTCGGCAAAGTCGCCTCCACGAGAGAGCGCCTCCGCCAGGAGACGGTTAGCAAAATTCTCGTCCACGCGTCCGGTCAGAACGCTTCCGCCCGGTGAGGGAACCGTTGCGCCGCCCTGTGAACCGGAACCATCGCGTATCGTCATCGTCTTTGTCTCCTTACCTCATCCCTGATCAAGACCGCCGAAAGCCATTATAGCATCGGGCGATAAACCACGCAAACGGTGTCACCGTCCCTTCTCTTTTACGTTTCTACCGAAGGCAGGGTTTTTCCGAACGATCGGTGAAAAAGAGAGAACATACGTCTGTCTCCGAAGGGGAGACGTATTTTAACAAGGAGGACCGGAAGTGGGAATCAAAAATAGCCGGACGGCGCTTATGTTGTCCGTTGCCTTATTATCGGGCGCTTCGATCGCGGGTGCGGCAGGGCCGCGTAAGAGCCCCGCTGCGGGCGGAACACGCAGCGCGGTCATTGCCGTCGTGAATCAGTTCGAACAGGCCTATGCACATAAAGACAAGAAGACCATGATTATGAAGTTGATGGTCCCGACGGAAGATGCCGGAGCGCTCGAAAAGCGGTATCAATGGCTTCGGGGCTATGGTCCCAAGGACATGCCCGGCTCCGTCCACCCGCCCATCCTGTTCGAATCGTCCAAAGGCTCCTTCCTCCCTACCCACTTTGCCGTGACGGCGGCAAGCCCCACAGACTCCAATCACTGGAATGTGACCGTCCGTGAAGAGGGAACGTACCACGATGAAGACGGAAAATACAGGGTGAACCGCGTTCGCCGGTTTACGACCACGAAATTCAAAGGCAAGTGGTACGTGGGAGATTATGTGCTCATGGAAAACACCGAAGATTACGGCTTCTTTGTGGACGACATCGCGGACAAGATGACGCCCCTGGGCAAGAAATAAGCACCGTTCGACCATGATATAAGGCAGGCTCTCTACCGCGCCTGCCTTATCTGGGAAGACGGTCAAGGGAGGAAGCGCGCGGGACGGTAGGGAGCAAGCGCGGAATAGTTTCTGCCGGTTACAATTTCGTCCGCGAGCATCTTCGCCAGGGTTAAAGCCAGGGTGAAGCCACTGTGCGTGACCGCGACGAACAGACCCGGAACGCCGGGCACGGGGCCAATGATCGGGAAACCGTCCTGCGGCGCCGGCCGCACTCCGATCCGCATCGTACACCACTGGGCCAGTCCATCCAACGCAAGCCCCGGTAAAATCCGTCCCAATCGCTCCAACAGAGATGCCGCCAATTTTTCGCTCAGTCCACTCAGGCCCGATAAATGGGCTTTTATGCCATGCGCTAAATCCACCCCCAGAAAATCCAGATGCTTACTAATCGCTTCGTCGGTATCGTCCGCCCCGATAACAACTCCGCCGGCAGGCGCAGGACGGATATGCAGTCCGCCAGGATCGGGCGGGTACAGGATCCGGCCGATGCCCTTCAACTCAGGCAATGGAGGCGTATGTACGAGGAGCCCCGGCAGGTGGGAGAGAGGCAGCGGCGCGCCATCCAGCAGAATGGATGCGACCAGCCCGGGCGTTTTACTTCCGGCGGCAATCACGACATTCCGCGTGGCAATCCGTCCTCGGGGCGTTTGAATCGTGGAGATATGACCGGCGGCGTCCCGCGTAAACGCAAGCGCGGGGCAGAAGGTGTTGATATCGGCTCCGTGCTCTCGGGCACGTCCCGCCAGGAACGAAACGAATTTAGCGCCCTCGATCCACATATCGGAAGGGGTATACAGGGCACGCGAGACCTGGCTCTTCCCCTCTTCAAACGCCACGGCAGGCTCGAGCGCACGCATCTCCAGAGGTTTCAAGATCGCTACCGAGTAACCGAGTTCCTGGAGTCGCCGATGTCTACGATCGAACGCGGCTTCGGCGGCGGGGTCATCGCCGACAAGCCAGGACAGCGAGCCTCCAAAGTGAAGCCCCAGAGGCGCAGTTCCCCATTGCTCCGCAAGGGCGCGATACGCATCCATGCCCGCGACGTTCAGCCGGTGATACGGTGCATCCTCCGTTTTCGTAGTGGCGTTCAGCCACGAAAAACTGGATCCGGTCGCTTCGCCTCCCAGGTCCTCGGCTTCCAGAAGCGCCACACGCACCGGCCGCCTTGCGAGTTC
>JBBRKX010000060.1:0-10683 GCA_038231675.1 Chthonomonadales bacterium
CGATCGGGTTGACCGTCAATCCGCTCACGATCTCAAGCTTCACCGTAGCCCCCACAACGATCGTCGGCGGCCATGTGGCGGTGGCAACCCTGACGCTCAGCAGCAATGCGCCTACAGCCATCACCGTCAATATCGCAAGCAGCAATACGGTCGCGGCGACCCCGGCAATTTCGAGCATCATGATCCCGGCAGGGGCGAACCATGCGACGTTTAATGTGAACACAAGCATGGTGACGGCGATTACGAATGTTACGCTAAGCGCGACCAGCACGAGCATCGCCAATTCCCCGGGGAATAGTGTCGTTTTGAGTGTGACGCCGCCTACGATCGCCTCCGTTGCCTTCAGTCCCGCAAGCGCCACCGGAGGGATCGCCAACCCATCCACAGGAACGGTAACGCTCAGCGACCCCGCGCCCACAGGCGGCGCCGTGGTAACGCTCAGCCCGGATACGGGTCTGACCCTTGGCGTGAGCAGCGTTGCGATTTCTGCAGGCAGTACAAGCGCGACCTTCCCCGTGACCAACACCACTGCGGTGGCCGCACCGACAAACCTGCACGTGACGGCGAGCTACGCGGCAAGCGGATCCTCCGGCTCCGGCACGCTGGTGGTGAATCCGCCCGTAATCGTGTCCATTACGTTCGTTCCGAGCGAGCTGATCGGGGGCGGGCAAGTTCAGGGAACCCTCACTTTAAATGCCCCTGCACCGCCGGGGGGCGCGATTACCGCCTTGCAGAGTTCGACAGCTGCGGCGAGCTTTCCCTCCGGAGCAAGCGTGACCGTGCCGGCGAACGCGACGAGCGCGACTTTCCAGGTCGCCACGTCCTCTGTTTCTACACAGCAAGTCGTCACCATCACCGGCACCTATAACGCCGGCCAGCCGTATCAATCGGTGCAGACGGGCACGTTCACCATAGATGGAGTGCCCACGGTGGCTTCGATCCTGTTTGCCGCCGCCCCGTATACCGCCTGGCAATCGGGCATCTCGATCCCTGGCGGCACGAATGTCCTGGCGAAAGTGACATTAACCGGCCCTGTGCCTGGCGGCACGATAATCACCCTCAGCAATTCGAATGCAACGAGCGCCATCGTCCCCTCTGTGGCGTCGGCGGTCACCTCCGGCTCTGTCGCAATCGCGACATTTCTGATTGGGACCAATGCCGCGAGCGCCCAGGCGTCGGCTACGATCACGGCCACGATCGGCGGCTCCACGGCGAACGGCACGATAACGATTAAGCCAGGCGGGGCGGATGTGCTGGCGCCGATCGCGGATGCGAGCATCCAGGCGGGGGCGAATGCCAACACGAATTATGGCGGGCAGTCCAGCCTGCTGGTCCAGAATGTGGCCGCGGGCGCAAGTGGCAGCGCGAATGCCTGCACCTACCTGATGCTCGATCTGACCGCGTACAAGTCCTTTCCGGCTTGCGCCACGTTGGTGCTCTCGCAGACGCAGCTGGGATCAGGCTTTCCGCTTGTCGCTCTTTATGATGTCTCGGACACCAGCTGGACCGAAAACGGCATTACCTGGAACAATGCTCCCGGCCTGAACCGTGCATCCCAGACAGGCAACTTCTCTGCCGGCACGTGGATTACCGACGCGATCGTGCCTCAAAATCCGGCGGGAACGAGCACCAGCACGGTCTGTTTCGATCTGACGAGCTATGTACGGCAGCATCTGGGCTCCCGGGTGACCCTTCAGGTAATGGACGAGACCTCGGCGGTTAGCTCCGGGATCGACAATCCGCTGGTCTCCTTCTTCAGCAGAGAGAACGGCGGGACGAGCAAACCGCGCCTTATCCTCGGTAGGTCGGCGCTGTATGCGCGTCCCGCGCCTTTCTGGGCACTCGACGCCATCCCCACCGACAGCTTCGCCGGAGGCGGCGCGGGGCCTTCGGCTGCGGACAGCGTGGATCTCTCCTCCGGCGCGGAGCAAAACCAGCCGGACCCCGATATTGTCGTGCATCACGCCACAGGCCCGGACGTTGTCTACACCCGCACGTATCGCAGTTCGCTGGCGGCCTCCAAGTATGGCTCTCCTGGCCTGTCGCCCGGCTGGGTGGACAACTATGACTTCGAGCTCTCAGGTCCCTTAGGCGGGCCGTTTTCGCTGCGCTCACCAAACGGGGCTGTTGACGTCCTTGGCGTCGGAGCGGTTAACGCAAGCGGCGCCTATGCGCTTACCGCGCCGGCCGGGGCGCCATATGAGGCGAGCGGAATATGGGATGTGTCAAATAGTTTTCGCTGGGTGGGATTTTCGGTTGCTTTTAAAGATCGAACACAGCTCAACTTCACTCCGCTAAATCCGGTCGGCAGCGGCGTTTACCTGTTGACGAGCATATCGAATGCTTTAGGACAGGGCTACACGATAAACCGTGATCCTTCCACGCACCATATCACCAGCATCACCGACCTGCAGACGAACGCGAACCTTCTCCTGTTTAACTACACAGGCAGCCAGCTTACACAGCTTCTTGAAAACGCGGATCCTGCATCTGGGGCGCAAAGAGAAGTCGATTTTACCTACAATTATAATTTTAATGGACCGGACCTCCAGTCCGTCTCCCAGATCCACTACTCGCATAACGCGTCTCCCGTGTATGTAAGCAGCCCCAGGTGGCAGTACGTTTACACGAGCCAAAATGGAACCGGTCACCTGCTGTCGCAAGTAACCGTCCCCGACGCTACCCTGCATTTCATCGGCAATTTCTGGCAGCCTTCGGTAAATGGAGTACTGAGCCATTCGATTCTCTACAATGTAGACGGAACCGTGGCTGCTCTCATCGATCAGAAAAATGCGTCGCATTCCTATACGTATAATGGCGGGTCGACTCAGGTGAGTGTGGTTTCCTCGGGAGGGACAACCCTCAAATCCAGCGTCCAGAACCTCACGTCTTCCAATGGACTCATGATCGACGCCGGCGCCACGGATTCTAACCTGCACATAAATACGATTGCGTATGGAGATCCGACGAATAATCCGTACAGTCCGACATCCTACATGGATGCGAAAATGGTCACTACTTCGGCCACTTACGCAAATGTGGACGGTGACATCGCGACCTTGACCGATCCCTTCGACGTTACCTCGTTCGGCTATGTGAAGACGAATCCGAACGCCCCGGAACTGCTCAGCACGATACAAACGGGGTTGGGCACGACCCATATTAATTATGTTGGGGGAGCAACCGTCCAGAAGGATCTCGTATCCGGCATATTTGTCCCAGGGCCCAATAGCTCGAATATAGGTATGCAGATTACGTATACCGCGATGGGGAATATCGCGACCGTCACGCATACCGACGCAAACAATAATCAGGCGGTATATAGTTACAACTACACGACGGACGCCGCCTTCAACTATAGTCAAGCGGAGGCGCTCGGGGAGCCCGTCGTCACGACGGATCCGAACGGAAACAAGGCCCACTTCCGCTACGATTACCGCGGAAACCTGATGAGTATCCTGGACGCCTTGGGCAACGAAACAGACTATGTCTACAACGAGGCCGATCAGGTAACGAAGGTCATCTATCCGCCCGCCATGGCGGGAGGGGCGAGAACCTCCATGGCATATTCCTATTTCTATACCGGTGGCCCCGCCCTTGAAACGGATCTTTTGGACGAGAACGGCACTATCGTTCGCAGATCCACTCCAAAGATGGGAACCGAAGGCGAGGTGACCGGTTTTACGGAAGACGACGCAAGGACCGCTACGACGGAAGCGTCTACTTATGACGAGGATTTCCTCACAAAGACCCTGGCAGACGGTAACAGCAACAACACGGCGTATGCCTATGACAACGTCGGAAATGTCACCGGCGTGCAGTTTCCCGGTGGGGCATTCGGAAACCGGCTTAGCGCCAGCTACGACATCGGAGATAACCTTACAAAGATCCTCGATGCACGGTCGGCGAATGCCACGATTGAAACGGACTATGGCTATGCCCCCAATGAGCTTCTTTCGTCGATTACCTATCCGGGATACAGCAACCAGACGGTAGGCATAGCATACGATCAATATGGCCGTGAGACGTCGATAACGGACACCGCCAATGGCGCAAACAGCGCCAACGGCGTCAATTTCTATTCGTATGACCAGGCGGGCAACGTTCTCTCCGTCATAACAAACCACGATCCGGCAGGCAGGTCGAATTTCAGCGAAGTCGATTATACGTACTATCCGGATAATCACCGGGCCTCGATGATTGTTAAATTGCCATCCGGAAGCTTTCTTTACACGTATTCCTACGACAGCGTCGGCAACCTGACTTCGGTGACGTTCCCTTGGAACCAGTCGGTCCATTACCAATATGACGCCAATAACCGGCTGACCCAACAGTCACAGCAAGTTCTCAGTCCAGCGGCCACATTGACCACCAATTTCGCGTACGATGGCCGGAGTTTTGTTACGGAACTCAAGAACAGTCTCGGGAACGTAGCCCAGAGCGATTTCAAGAACATGACGTATAGCGCGGCGGGGAACCGTAGTTCCATGGACTACATCGGCACATATGGTTCCGGCAACATAACGTATAAATATAAGGATAGTAATTATGGTGGTGGGGCTACCGCTGCCGGTATGGACCAACTGCAAGAGGAGATAGGCGTCGGAGATCTTGCGTACGATTTCGGTTACAATTACGATGCAAACTTCAATCGGGCCACGAACGCAGGGGAACAGTTAAATGCCGGCCCGTGGGACGTGAATGCCGACAACCAGTATTACAAGGCGGAACAGTATGACGGGAGTGGCAACACGACCCTTGCCCAGGTGCCCGGTTATTACTCCTCTGTTCCCGGAGGATCAGGTCAGATTTACGCCTACGATTCCGAAAATCGCCTTACAAATGTCGTTGGTTCGAATGGGGCGCAAATGACGTACTGGAGCGGCGGCCTGCGCGCTTCCAAGACGGCCAACATTCCGGGCTATGCGGGCCCGGTTACGATCTACTATGTTTATGACGGCGATAGGGTAGTCGCGGAAGTGCCGGTGGATCCAAGGGGGCAAGCCGTGCCGCCCACGCGATTGTACGGCTATGGCGGGGCCGGCCTTGCTCAGACGGCGACCGTCAACACCTTGGGCAACACGATACAGTACACGGGCTATACGTTTAATCCGCAGGGCACCCTGGTATCGCGGTATCGTTCGCAAGACAGCATTCCTTACGACTACGCCGGGTACGACAGTTATGGTAACCTGCTGAATGCTCAGGTGAAATTGCAGCAAGGCTCCGGCGTCGAGCTTCGCAACGATCCCGGCGTCGATCCTGTGGGTTTCTGCGGTCAATGGGGCTGCTACACGGATATGGAAACCGGGTTGGTGCTGATGGGGCACCGCTATTACAATCCCGTGACCGGCCGCTTCCTTACCCGCGATCCTTTAGGCTATGAGGGAGGCATCAACCTCTACGCTTATTGCGAAAACAATCCGGTGAATAATGCAGATCCAACGGGATCCACTTCTTGTCTGGTTGACGGGGTCTTCATCGTCTTGGATGGCGCGGCTCTGGCGCATGATCTTAATTCTCACGCCGGGTTCTTGGCGACCTCAATCGACGCCTGTGCAATGACGGTCGATTGCTTATGCTTCGTGCTTCCAGGCGTCCCCACTGGAGGCGGTCATGTGTTTGCATTAGCGGGCCATGGCGCTATCACTGTGGCACACGCTGCGCACGCCATGGCTGTGGCGCGAGACGCACGACTCGTGTTCAAAGCTACGCAATCAGGGTATAGGCTTGCGGAATTTACGAAACAATCAGGGTATAGGATTGCGGACTTTACGAAAGAAAGGGTAGAATTACAACCCATTCCTGGCATACCGCATGGAATTGGGGGTCGAGGGAGCTTTGGTAGGGCTGTAGGCTGGGGTTCCGGGGGAAAACAGGCTCTTGAACGAATGCGAAATTTAAAGCCCAGTGATATTGAAGCTTTTCAAAAAATGGGGATCACGCCACAGATGGCGACTGAATGGGGTGATTTTTATTCCAAAACGTGGATAGCAATGGGCAAAGTCGTCAGGGCGGGGGGTGATAATACTCCTTTGATGCGCGCCGCTTTGATGTATAAAATCGCGAGGATGCTAAAGTAGTATAGCGCAAAACTTCCAGCCCTAATTGCCGCCATTGGGGCTGGAAGTAGCCTTCCAGCGGCAATCCCCATTACGGCGGGCTGCTTGCGATGACCAAGACTACATTCTGTATCGCGAACAATGCCAACTCGGCGGTAACGTAATTATGAACGGGACGCGCAAGCATTGCGGAAAGCGCAGTGTGTACGAGAGCTAGAAATTGAATGGGCTTGCCCGCCTGGATTTTTCGGACGGTATGCTAATAATGTATTGCTCTCCTGGCATTGGAAGGACAGACATAGCATTATGGAAACAGTAGCCGATCTGGAGCGGATACTTCGACATCTTGGGGAAACGATTGCCTGGTCTCGCCTGCATGTAAATCCCGAGGATCCCAGAAACTGCTTACGGACACCTGAACTTCGGCCCGCGAATGCACGTGCAGCCCCTAACTACTCGGACGAACTTGACTACAATTGGGGAACACCTGAGGAGAACCAGGCGATCTTGGCCGTGCTTGCGGAAGAACGGGCTTTGCGTCTGCGTGCCGCCAATGCCTACTCGGACATCGTACCTTCTGACCTGGCGGGAGGACGCTTGTTGGTGGCAGCGGTCGAAGAGAGCGATACGTGTGGCCTTTCCGCAGAAGAGTCGCAGGGCTTTTTTGATCTATGCGATGTGCCAGCCTGGGACACGTGGATTTGGTATATCAAGGAGCCGACGGAACCCGACCCCGCACTGGTGCCCATAACGCAAGAAAAGTATCGCGATTCCTATTATAGAGTTGGTAGCCCATACTTCGTAGACTGGCAACCGCCCGCTTCCGTAGCCTACATTCTGTGTTGGATACCGCCCGAGTTTCTCACACTTGCGGAGGACGGCATCGGGATCAATCCCGTTGAGTGCATTTTTTGGGCCACCGAATACAATGAGAAATATCACAACACCCCGTTGCTACGAAAGCTTGATGCCATGGGGTTATTAAGGTAAATGAACAGGAAAGCGCCTTTTGGCACGTGCTTGTCTCCTGTTTCCAAAGACAGTAGAGAAACGAAAACTCGGATGGTTTACCTATTATAGACACTTGCGACACCTTTAGTTTCCGGTAACTTTGCGGCTCATGCCGCCTTCGCCGTGGGTTCGCTATAGGCAATTTCCGCCTTGTGACGCTGATGCCCCAGCACTCCCTTGGGCAAGTGAGCCGTCGGGCTCGCCTTTTTGCGGATTTCACCGCACGAGGCGGCAAAGTCCGAGAAATGAAGCCCCGACGTAACTATTCAGCCCCCCAACTCGCGGAGCAAGCCCACTCTTCGAAGTAACAGGCGCTCATTTGGTATAATCCTAATTGAGCAAGAGTAAAGAAGCCCATGAGACCGAAGGTGCATTGGTGCTTTTCACAGCCCGCTATTCAGCCTGGTTTTCCGTCGCTTTGTTTCTCATTGGTGTGCGCTCTGGCGGCGGAAGCCGCCAGCAGAACCCGTTTTGGAAGATTTCAACAGGCCGCGACGCAAGGGCTTCTTCTTTTGCTCGCAAAGGAGAAATGACATGGCCAAGGCAGTGTCGCAGGAGACCCAGGCCGTCCCGCCCAACTTGCCCCAACTCAAACCCAACGTTGCCGGCGTGGATGTGGGGGCGCAAGAAATCTATGTCGCCATCCATCAGGGCCAAGATCGCTATGACGTACGGCATTTCCCGACGTTCACCCAGGATCTCCATGAATTGACCGACTGGCTTTTAGAAAACAAAGTGCGTGAAGTCGCCATGGAAAGCACGGGCGTTTACTGGATCCCTCTCTTCCAAATTCTGGAGGCACAGGGCATTGCGGTCTGTCTGGTCAATGCCCGCCATCTCAAAAATGTGCCGGGGCGAAAAACCGATGTCAAGGATGCGGTGTGGCTGCAGCGTCTTTTCTCGTTTGGCCTGCTCAATGCCTCCTTCCGGCCTGACCAGCAGATATGCGCCATTCGCACCGTGATGCGCCACCGCGCCATTCTGGTGGAGCAGGCAAGCAGTCATGTGCAGCGCATCCAGAAATCCCTTACGCAAATGAACGTCCTCCTGCATACGGTGATCGCCGACATCGTGGGTAAGAGTGGCCTGGCGATCCTCGACGCCATTCTTGCCGGGGAACGCGATCGGGAGGCTCTTGTGCTTTTGTGTGATGCACGTATCAAAGCCACGCCCGAAGTGATCGCCAAGTCGCTGGAAGGCGATTATCGCCCGGAGCATCTTTTTACGCTCAAACAGTCGCTGGCTCTCTTTCGGATGGCGCAGGAAATGATTGGCGCCTGTGACGCGGAGTTAGAGAGCCTTATGGCAAAGATGGGGCCACCCGCCGACCCCGACGCCCCGCTTCCTCCGACGACTAAAACCACCCGGTGCGACGGCAAAGCGCTGACTTTCGCGCAGAGTGATCCGCGTGCGGAGTTTTACCGTCTTTTTGGCACCGACTTGACGCAGGTTCCGGGTATCCATCTGGGCGTGGTGGCGACGCTGTTTTCGGAGTTAGGCTCCGACGTTTCGGCGTTTGCGACGGTCGGGCGCTTCTGTAGTTGGCTGGGCCTGTGTCCTGGAAGCAAAATCAGTGGCGGTCATGTTCTTTCCTCGAAAACGCGCAAAGTCGTCAGTCGCGTCAGTACGGCGCTTCGCATGGCAACGCAGGGTTTGCGTCGCAGTCAAAGCGCGTTGGGGGACTACTATCGCAAGATGTGCGCTCGTTTAGGCAAGGCGGCGGGCGTGACGGCCACCGCACACAAACTGGCCCGTATTCTTTACCATCTGATTACCACGCGAACGGCGTATGCGGAAACCTCGCTCGCCGAGCAGAATGAGCGCAGCCGCCTGCGCGCCGAAAATACCTTGCGCCAGAAGGCGGCGCATCTAGGATTTACGCTGATTGCAGTTACCGCTGAAGGGGCGGCGTGAGCAATCGCGATGCATAGAGTAGACATACCTCCACTTGTCGCCAGATGTTACTTGGAAGCCTGCCCTGCGGGCTGAAACTTTCAGCTCGCTTGATTCGTGAAATCTGTATGCTCACTCGCGACCAATTCGATGCTCTCTATCGGCAAGGACCCGACGCCCTTTTTGCGGGCATCGAGCAGCAAAACGCCACGATCCTCGTGCTGGAGGATGCGGTCGTCTCCCTCACCGAGCAAGTCAAAGAACTGCGGGCCCGCCTCGACAAAGACAGCCACAACAGCAGCAAGCCTCCCTCAAGCGACGGGCTCGCAAAGAAACCGCTCCCCGTTTCCCTGCGCCCAAAAAGCGGGCGACGTCCTGGAGGACAGAGCGGACACCGCGGCTGCACGCTTGAACTTGTGGACGCGCCCGACCAGGCGCACACGTATATGCCCTCTGCCTGCACCCAGTGCGGCAAAGCACTCGGCACCGAGAATAGTATTTCTTTCGAGCGCCGTCAGGTCGTGGATCTGCCGCCTCTTCACCTCCTCGTCACCGAGCATCAGGTGCATACCTGCCGATGTGACTGCGGACATTCTACCCGTGCCGACTTTCCCGCGCATGTTACCCAACCGGTCCAGTACGGTGCGCGTGTTCTGGGATTGGGCGTGTACCTGCGCGATTATCAACTCCTGCCCTTCGCAAGAACTGCCCAACTCCTAAAAGACGTGTGGGGCGCTTCCCTCTCTCCAGGCACGCTTGCCACCGCTCTCAAACGCGCCTCCAACAGTCTGGCGCCGGTAAGCGAAGCAATCGCAGGAGCTCTGCGTCAAAGCCGCCTCGTGCATTTCGACGAAACCGGCGTGCATATAAGCGGCCTCCTGCACTGGCTGCATTCTGCTTCGACTTCGACGCTTACCTACTACACCTGCCACCCCAAGCGCGGCAAGGAGGCCACCGAGGCGGCAGGCATCCTCCCAGACTTTGCTGGTACGGCCGTACACGACGGCTGGTGCAGCTATGGGGCGTATGGCTGTGGGCATGCGCTTTGCAATGCCCATCACCTACGCGAACTCACCGGGCTTGCCGAGCAGGGTCAGAAATGGGCGGCGGATTTCAAAGTGTTGCTCACCGACATGCTCACGGCGGTCAAAGCCGCACAGTCATCGGGCAAAACACGTTTGCACTTTCAGCAAGAGTGTCGCTTCGAAGCACGTTACAAGAAGTTGCTCGCTCAGGGTTACGCGGCCAATCCTCCTCCTGAAAAGCCCATGCGCGACAAGCGCGGGCGGGTGAAGCAGTCCCCCGCACGCAACTTGCTGATGCGCCTGGATCGCCGGCGCGCATGGGTATTAGCGTTTCTCTACGACTTTGAGGTTCCCTTCGACAACAACCTTGCCGAGCGTGACATTCGGATGATGAAGGTGCGTCAAAAAGTGTCGGGTGGGTTCCGTCGTTTGTCGGGAGCGCAAATGTTCTGTCGTTTGCGCGGCTACATCTCCACGCTACGCAAGCAGGGCCTTCCCGTCCTGTGCGCTCTGGAGCAGATCTTCCAGGGGCAGCCACTCTATCCTGCCTTGGATGCCTGAATAGTTACAGCAATGTTTTCAATTGGTGCGTGACGCATGTTCCATTCCGCGCGTGAAGCACTCCGAGGACAAGTCGTTCCCCTTCCTGTTTCCGCGACGAGCTTTGGCAGAAGCTTAAGGGTCAATTCTTA
>JBBRKX010000061.1:0-10650 GCA_038231675.1 Chthonomonadales bacterium
GCTGCCCTGGCAATTTCTAATTTAAGGTCGGCGAGCAGGCTGTTCATGCGGGGGTCTGTTGCATATTCCATCCCATCCACCGCATAGAAGCCATACACAAGTTTGCCGTACTTCTCCCGAATCTCGGTTTCGCTTATGCGCGGCGGATGCCTCTCATCTGCGGCATAAGAGGAGACGACCAACACCCGTGCCTCCTCACCCACGCGCAGTTGAATGCGTTCAAGCCATCCATCTACGTCGCATTTTTGCGGTCCGGAGCGCGGGTCCCATACAAGAAGATAGACTGCGTTCCTGCTAAAGAAGAATTGATGTTGGACACGATAGATTTTCTGTCCTCCGAAATCCCAGGCGTTGCATTGCAGCGTATGGTCGCCGTCCGGATGCGGGAGTGGTATCTGTGTACGGGCAATTTCCATTCCTTCCGTCGAATTGCGTTTATTTATCAGCGGGTTTCCCAGCAGCGCATCCAGCAGCGTCGTTTTGCCTACTGTCCCTTCACCGATAAGAACGAGTTTGATCTCATAGAGCATTTCGCTGTCTTCAGCAAGACGCCTGAGGTAATTAAGCAAGGTCGGAACACTTACGTCGTAAGCAGCTTTCAGATCGTCTGGCAAATGATTGTTAGCAAGGTCCAATGTCTGCAACGCCGTGAGTTGCCCGATTTCCGCAGGCAGCGTCGTCAAGCCGTTTCCAAAAAGGTTCAATCTCTGCAACGCCGTGAGTTGCCCGATTTCCGCAGGCAGCGTCGTCAAGCGATTGTTAGCAAGGAGCAATGTCTCCAACGCCGTGAGTTGCCACATTTCCGCAGGCAGCGTCGTCAAGCCGGTTCCGGAAAGGTCTAGCTCTGTAGCATTCTCTCGCTGTGCCTGCTTTATAAGCCGAAGTACTTCATTT
The DNA here is from genome assembly GCA_038231675.1 of Chthonomonadales bacterium. Classification (GTDB taxonomy): domain Bacteria; phylum Armatimonadota; class Chthonomonadetes; order Chthonomonadales; family Chthonomonadaceae; genus JBBRKX01. The sequence goes on from JBBRKX010000061.1 coordinate 895, forward strand.
CGGGCCATCTTAGTCATTTGTGTTTCATTACTCCCTGAATGGATGAAGGAATGACCGATATCTCTCGCACGTTGTGCTTAAATTCAAGCCCGCAGTCGATGCGAACCAACGGCCAATATTAACCGCCCCAAGGGCTTGACACTTTATCACTCTTTCGATTTCTTTATTGAACCGAGCGAACGCGGAATCCTGCAGTCGATACAGGTCTCTTGACGAGCGTATATTTAACTTCAGTAGGTGGGCCGAAGGTTGCGTCCGAAAATCGTAATTCTCATGCGGCCTGGAACCTTGATTTCCTCGTTGGGCGAAGGGGGTGTTCAGGCGAGTTGCTTGCGGAAGCGGGTGATGCTGACGCCGAGGAGGAGGACGGCAAAGCAGAGGAGAGCCAGGAAGTTGGGATAGAGCACGTCCATGCCCACGCCTTTGATCATGACGCCGCGGGCGATGAGGGAGAAGTGACGCACGGGGTTGAGGTTCACCAGCGGCTGCATCCACTTCGGCATCGCTTCCACCGGCGTGGTCGCGCCGGAAAGCAGCGCCATCGGCGGGTTGACGAAGAAGCTCAGCAGCTTGGCCTGCAGGCCCGATTTGGTGTACGTGGAGATGAACGTGCCGATCCCGATGCCAGTCAGAATGCAGAGCGCACCCGCCAGGAAGATCAGCCAGAGGCTGCCGCGCACCGGCACATGGAAGACCAGATCGCACACCACCAGCACCAGGCCGACGTCCAGCATGAGCAGCAGGAACAGCGGCATGAGCTTGGCGAGGATGATCTCCGTGGTGCCCGCCGGGGTCATCAGCAACTGCTCCAGCGTGCCGTTCTCCTTCTCCTGGCTCATCGTGGTCGTCGCCACAAGGGAGCCGTTCAGGATCAGCAGAATGCCGAAGGTGCCGGTCACCACAAACCAGGCGGAGATCAGGCCGGGATTATAAAGCAGGTTCACCTGCGCCTTGAGATGCGCGTCCGCCAGACCGGAAGGTCCGTTGCGGGGATGCGATTGCACGTCGAGAGTGCTGCCATTGAACGCCTGGGCGATGGAGCCGGCGTAACTTGCCGCAATGCCCGCCGTGTTGGCGTCCATGGCGTTCAGCAGAAACTGCGCCTGCACGGGTCCCGATTTGTGGTTCCGCTGCCGCGCATAGTCCGCCGGGATCACCAACCCGGCATCCAATGTGCCGCGCTGCAGCGCCGTCCCGAGGGGCTCGACGCCCGCAAACGCGCCGGTGACGACGAAGGTTCCGTTCGCGGTGAAGGCCGACGTCAGGTCGCGGCTCGGGTGGCTGCGGCTCTCGTCCACCACCCCCAGACGCAGACGGTTCACGGTCGGGTTCAAGGCGAAGCCGAACAGGATGATCTGCAGGGTCGGCGGGATGATCAGGGAAATGATCAGCGACCGGTTGCGGCCGATCTGCGCAAACTCCTTGCGTAGCAGCGCCCAGAGACGACTGCCGAAAGTGCTGTTTGTGTTCATGGCGTCTCCATCTCCACGGGGCGAGTCCCGCGCGAGCAAGCCCCGAGCATGTCCGGCGTTTGGAACAGAAGCAAGGTCATGCCTTCACCTGCATCCGGCGCATCTGCCGCCAGGTCATGCCGTAAAGCGCGAGGCCCAGCACCAGCAGCGAGAGCACCTGTCCCCACTCCGCCGCCCAGCCACCGCCGCGTAGAAAGGCGTCGCGCACGATGTCGATATAGTAGCGCGCCGGCGTGATGCCCGAAATCCACCGGATCTGGATGGGCACATTGGTCAGCGGATAGATGAAGCCCGACAGCAGAAAAGCCAGGATGAAGGCGATAAGCTGCACCAACTGGATGGCGGTCGCCTGGTCCGGCGCTCGTGAACCCAGCATCGCGCCGAACGTCACCGTGGCAAAAAGAAACGCCAGACTGCCCGCCAGGAACATGGTCGGATCGCCCAGCACGCGCAGCCCCATCGTGGTGGTGACCAGCAAAAAAGCCAGCGTCCACGCCACGGTCGTCAGCAGGTAGTAGGCGAGGATCTTACCGAGCAGGTATTCATGCGCCGAGATGCCCGACACATAGACCTGCAGGATCGTCTTGCCATCCTTTTCGCGCGACATGGCGAGCGCCATCAGCAGCGGCGGTAGCAGCGAAAGGCTCACCACAAACGCGCCCGGCCCGATGTACAGATTGCTTTTGCGCCCCGGATTGAACCACAGCCGTGTATCCAGTAGGAGCGGCGCACCCGCTATTTTCGGGTGCAGATGGCTTTCGAAGCGGCTGGTGATCGCCGCGACGCTGCCACGAATCACATTCGCCGTGTTGGCGTCGGTGGCGTCCACCAGCATCTGCACCTGCACACTGCGTCCCCGCCGCAAATCGCGTTCGAAATGCTCCGGAAGGATCAACGCCGCGCGGGCACGGCTATTGAGCAGAGCCGACTCCGGACGCGCCGAAGGGGCCAGCGGAACGACATGGAACGTCAGCGACGTGCGATACGCGTCGATGTATCGGCGTGACACCGGCGTCTGATCCAGGTCCTGCACCACGATGGACATATCCGTCACCGTCAACGAGATGGCGTTGCCCAGCAGCATCACCAGGATCAGCGGCAGACCGATGGCCATCACCAGCGCCAACCGGTCCCGCCGCAACTGGATCAATTCTTTCTTTGCCTGCGCGAGAATACGTCTCATAGATCCCTCCAGAAGCCGGGAAATGCGAGCATGCGTTGCTTCCCGGTCACTCCTCCGCGGCCGCTTTGCCCTGCGTACGGGCCTTTTCCACCACCGAGATAAAGACGTCTTCCAGGGAATAGGACTGCTCCTCCGCGTCCAGCACCTGGATCCCCGCCTCGCCCAGGATGCGCGTCAGGCCCGCGATGCCGTCTTCTGGCGACTCGTCCACGACCACGTGCAATTGATCGCCGAACAGCGAGACGCGCCAGCGGTCCATGCGGGTCTTGAGGGTGTTGGAGGCGCGCTGCGGCTGATCGGTGCGCAGGTTCAGCAGATGGCCGCCCTGCTCCGCCTTGACGCTTGTGGGCGTGCCCTCCGTCACCAGTTCCCCCGCCACCATCATGCCCAGGCGATTGCACTGCTCCGCCTCTTCCAGGTAATGCGTGGTGATGAGAACGGCCACGCCCTGGTCGGCCAGATCGTTGATCACCTCCCAGAAGGCGCGGCGGGCGATGGGATCGACGCCCGAGGTCGGCTCGTCCAGGAACAGCACGCGCGGCTCGTGCATGATGGCCGCGCCGAAGGCGACGCGCTGCTTCCAGCCGCCCGGCAGCTCCCCCGTAAGCATTTTGCCCCGGCCCGTCAGGCCGGCGAACTCCAGGATCCACTGCTTTTTGCGCGGGCGCACCGAAGCCGGCACGCCGTAGACTCCGGCGAAGAACTCCAGGTTCTGGTCGATGCTCAGGTCGTCGTAGAGGGAGAACTTCTGCGACATATAGCCCACCCGCTGCCGCACGGCCGGAGAACGCGCCGAACCGGTCTCGCCCGCCAGGGTGATCTCTCCGCTCGTGGGGGCCAGCAGGCCGCAGAGCATCTTGATGGTGGTGGTCTTGCCCGCGCCGTTCGCGCCCAGCAGACCATAGATCTCGCCGTAGCGGATGCCCAGGTCGATGTCCTTCACCGCATGGAAATCGCCGAAATTCTTGACCAGTCTGCGCGCCCCGATGGCGATAGAGGCGACGTCGCCGGTCAGAGCACCCGGCGCATGCGGATGGGTTTCAAGCCCGACCACGTGTGGCTCGCTCCGCGCACTCTCGGGGTGTTGAGCGCGCAGCGTAGCCACAAAAACATTCTCCAGGGTCGGCGGCGCGGCGCGCAGGGAGGTTAGAGGGATGTTGGCGGCCTCGAGCGCCTCACGTACCTGCCGCTCCCCGGCTTCCGCGTCCTGCACCATCACGTCCAGTCGATCGCCGAAGCGCTGCACGTCCGCAATGTCGGGGATGGCGCGCAGGGCGCTTTCGGTATGGCGCAGGTCCGGAGTATGCACTTCCAGCCGCTTCAGGCCCAGACCGGCGCGCAGTTCGGCGGGTGTGTCGACCGCGTGGATATTCCCGTCGTACATCAGCGCGACCCGGGTGCAGCGCTCCGCCTCGTCCAGATAGGGTGTTGCGACCACGATGGTCATTCCGCTGGAGGACAGGTCCGCCAACGAGTCCCAGAATTCACGGCGCGAGACCGGATCGACGCCCGTGGTGGGCTCGTCCAGCAGCAGCACGCGCGGCGCGGCCACCAGGGCGCAGGCGAGGGCCAGTTTCTGCTTCATCCCGCCGCTCAGCCGTCCGGCCAGGCGGTCCAGGAACCGATCCATGCCGAACAGGCCGAGGTAATGCCGGCCGCGCTCGTCGATCTGCGCGTCGGTAAGGCTGCGCATGGCCCCGATGTAGCGCAGGTTCTCGTGGACGGTCATGTCCTGATAAAGGCTGAACGCCTGCGTGAGGTACCCGACATGCGCACGTCCCCCCTGCGCGGAGAGGCCCAGCATCGCGATCTCGCCCGAGGTCGGCTCCATGACGCCGCTGAGCATCTGGAACGTGGAGGTCTTGCCCGCGCCGTCCGGACCGATCAGGCCGAAGATCTCGCCGGGCCGGATGTCGATCGAGATGCCGCGCACCGCTTCCACCGCTCCATAGCGTTTCCACAGGTCCCGCACCCGGATCGCGGCGCCCGGTTCGGCCGCCTGTGGCAGCGCCTCGGCAAGGCGCATCGCGCCGGGTTGGCTGAGCGCGCCGGCCGGTGTCATCGTTTCTTCCCGGCGGGCCATACGCCCTCGACCAGCACTTCGCCATCGGCGGGCATGCCGGGTTTGACATAGCCGATCCCGTCCCGGATCTGGAGCTTGACTCCCACTACCTGAAGAACCCGGTCGTTGCGGAAATACGTGTTCTCAGGCGTAAACGAGGCTTCGGGGTCGATACGGGACACCACGGCGGCCACAGACCGGTTTGGCGCGGAGTCCAGATAGATGCGCGCTTCCTGGCCCACCCGGACGCGCCCGATATCGCCCTCCGGGATGTAACCCCGCAGATAGGCCTTGCTCAGATCCACGAGGGTGACCACCGTCGCGCCGGGGGCCAGCACTTCGCCCGGCTCCGCGACGCGGGTCGCCACCGTCCCGGCGAACGGCGCAAGTACGCGCAGGTCTTTACGGTCCGCCTGCGCCTCGGCCAGTTTGGCACGCGCCTGTTTGGCCGTCGCCTGTGCGGCCGCAATCGTGGACTGCGCCTGTACGATCTGTTCGCGGATGGCCGCCTCCTGGGAAACGCGCACTGCGGGGTTGGTCAGGCCCGCGCGGGTTGCGGTCAGGTTGCCGGCCGTCTGGGCGCGCATGGCTTTCATCTGGCCCACCTCGGCCTCGGCCGCAGCCACATCCTCATGCGCCGCCTGGATCTGCTCCCGCGTGCCCGCCTCCTGTGCCCGGCGCACTGCGGGGTTCGTCAGGTTCGCCCGCGCCGTGGTCAGCGCGCCCTGGGTTGCGGCGACCTGCTTCCGCGCGGCGTTCTCCACGGCCAGCAAACTGGCCGCATTGGTCTGGTACTGCTCCGCCGTCTGCCGGGACGTGGCGCCCTCGTTGGCAAGCACGACGTAACGTCTGGCATCCACTTCGGCCTGATGGTGCTGCGCTTGCGCCTGCGCCAGAGTCGCCTCCGCCGCCGCGATCTGCTGCTCGGCCTGCGCGACGCGGCCCTCGGCATCGAGCCGCGCCTGATCCACTCCGAGGCGGTTCTGCTCCAACTGCTGCCCCAGCACGGCGATCTGTCGGCGTGCGGCCCGGAGTCGCGCCTCCGCCTGCAGGATATTGGCGTCGGCGGCGACCACCTGCTGCTGCGCCTGGAACACTTTGCCCTGCGTATCCAGTCGAGCCTGCCCTACCGCCAGCCTGCTCTGCTCCAGCTGCTGCTCCAGAACCGGGATCTGCTGCTTCTGCACCAGGGCCTGCGCCTCCGCCTGCTGCAGGGCGCTACGTGCCTGGTCTTCACGGGCGCGCAATTGGGCGTCGTCGATCACGGCAATCAGGTCACCGGCTTTGACGCTGTCGCCCTCGCGCACGCGGATCTCCAGCACGCGCCCGCCGGGTTTGGAGGCAATGGCGGCATCGTCGCCTTCGATGCGCCCGCTTACGGCGATTAGATTGCGCGGCTGAGGCGCGGGGCGGGTGAAATACCACCACGCCGCAATCGCTCCAAGGATCGCCAGGGGGATGAGGATGCGCACGGGAAACTTGCGATGTGCGCCGGCTTTATCTCCCGCTCCGTCGTCGCCGGGCACGGCTCCCTTCAGACTGGAGCCGGGCTTGGGTGCGCTCCCACCAGAGGGTTCGGTGGCGGCTGTATCCACGGTCTGCCTGCTCGCCGGCATCATAATGCTCCTTTTCCAGAGGTTTCTCCCTGGTTCTATCCGTCTGATCGCTGGGGTTGGTTGTTCAGTCAATCAATTTCTTACGCACAAAAGATCAGCGCTCCGGGCTCATGCCGCGTACAAAGATTGCGACATTCATTGCGACCAGAGCGCCGGCATCGACGCTCATATCGTACGCCAGACTGAAGATCTTTCGCGACAGCATTTCCAGCACCAGCGGCCCCACAAAGCAGCGTGCCGCAATGCGCGGATCGGCGCGGCGCAGCGTTCCATCGTCCATTTTATGGGCCAGATAGTCGGCGAGCAACTGCCAGACACGCAACGGGCCGACCTCCGCCAGGATCTTTGCAAACTCGGGATTATGGAACGCTTCGGCCATCAACACCCGGATGGACGCGCCGATCTTGGGGTCATCCGTCAGACGCAGATAGCTGAGGCCAAACTGCGTCAGCGCCTCTTCGAGCGGAAGCTGCATAAACTCTTCCGGCCGCGCCAGCACCTGCATTGGCGGGCCATACCGTTCGATGATGGCGCGCAACAGGTCCGCCTTATCCGCGAAATAGTGATAGATCAGGCCGGGCGAATTGATGCCCGCCGCCTCCGCCACATCCTTGTTGGTCGCCTGCACGAAGCCTTTTTCGGCAAAGACTTTCAGCGCGCCATCGATGATCTGCTGTCGTCGCTCTTCCGAAATCTGCTCACGTCGCGTGGTCAATAGGTCCCCTATCGATTGTTTGATTGATCAGTCAATAGTATACGCTGGTATCTCGAAAAGCGCCAGGGATTATTTACGCGGAAATTGGCGGCGTCCCCCGGGTCAACGCGACAATCGCAAGGTTTCGCGATTCGAACCCCTACAAAACAGGAGAACCTTCCGCATCGAGATGGGCCACCACCGCGCCGGTTGGATGCTCTGCTGCAAATGCCTGCACATCCCGGATCGGTTCCGGCCAACCTTCGAGGTGATACATCGTCTTTTGCCTCATGCGTCCTGTCGCCAACACTTCATGCAATGGAAGCGCCGTGTGGGAGAGGACGGTGCATCTGCTAACTTTGAAACTGAAACCGAAATTAGGTGCGGGAGGTAGTGTGGGTGAGATGAAATCGACCTGCTGTTTCGGGCAGGAGAGTGGTGAAACGACCGCGAACATGCGGACATAATCATCTGCTGCTTTTGTATAGACCGCTCAGGCTGCCTCGGAGGAACGACATGCGCCCGCACTGCTGCTCTCGAAATCGAACGCTCCGGCCAAACTCTGCCCTTGCCGCGCTGATTGTGGCCCTGCCGCTTCTCGCAGGCTGCCATCAGGCGGCGGACACGGACGCTGGTCTATCTCCTATCGCGGCCTTCCGCGCCATACCGGACGCGCCCACAAACCTGCCCGCCCCTCTGGCGCTGTTCGCCTCTGCAGCCACCCTCGCCCTGTCGCCCTCCCGACAGGTGGAGCACGCGCCCCTGCCGCCCCGTCCCTCCGATACCGGCGAGGTCGCCCGCCGGGCCATCGGCGCCGATCCCGCTCCGCGTGGGGCCACCCCGCCCAATGCAGGCCTGGTGGTCTGCGACCCGGTCGCCGGCAGCCCGGAACTTGCGGCGTTCGGCTCGGAGTGTGGTCGCTGGCTGGACCTGGTCGCCGCGGGCCAGCCCGAACTGGGCCGCACGCCATTCTGGGAGTCCCGGGCCCGCGCTCAACGGGAGATGGGCCGCAAGGATTTTCGCCTTTCCCCCGAACAGGCCATTGGGCTGGCCGCCATGACGGGGGCGACCCACGCCGCGTGCGGCACGATCGACGGCACTCCGGAGCGCTGTACGCTGACCTACGGGCTGTACCAGTTGCCTGAAGGCAAATCGGTTGGCCTGCCGCTTACCCAAACCGGAAGCGAGGCGCAGGTCCTCGACGGCCTACCGGCCATGGCGCAGGCGCTCGATGCCCGGCTTGGCGTCCCCGCCCCGCGCGTTCCGACTTCCGTGGCCCTGTCGCCCGCCGAACTGACTCAGTTGGACACGTTCCGCCAGGGAGCCCACCTCAACGACGCGGACCTCTCGGTTCTCGCGCGCCTCAGTGCCCGCTCGCCGGCGGCCGGCATGCTCTACCTGGGATCACGCGCCGTGAACGATCAGGTCTTGCTCACCGGCCTGGTGAAGACCTTGCGGGAGCAACTTCCCGACAATGCGCTCGTCCTGGCCCATATCGGCTATAAAGAGCCGGCTGCCCTCCGCCCCTACGCCGCCGCAACGCAGACCCTGTTCGCCCGCTATCCGGCGAGTGCTCTGCTCGCCCATACGGACGTATGGCAACAGCGGGTGTGGGGAACACGTGCGGGGGAGCTGGAGGCAACGCTACGGACCACCCGTGACGCGCCGGGCGACCCCGACGCCTGGCTTACCCTCGGCTATACTCTCTCCAATGTGTCGGAGGACCTGCGCCAGGGCCGGCTGGCCGGAGACATCTCGGCGGTGGAATGGACGACCCTCCAAAGCCTATATTCCCGAATGGAGAATGCCGATCTGCGGGCAACGGCGCTGGACCCACACGAAGGCCACGCCTGGTTACGGCTGGCCGAAACCGCCACCTTCGCGGGCGATGAGGGCCGCGCCACCGACGCTATCGGGAAGGCGCTCACCATGGACCTGGACAAAAAGGAGGTTTACGCGTGGGGCCTTCAGATGTACCAGCCCAAGTGGCACGACGACCCGGCGGCACTCAGCAAAATCGCCGTGCTGGCCGCCGCCGAGCCGTGGGACGACTCCAGCGAGGCGATCGGTGCGGCGGAGAACCTGCGTTCGGCGGGATTTGCAGCGCAGGCCGATGGGGTGGTTTCCGGCTTCCTCTCGCGGGAGCGCGCCGAAATCGCAAAAGCGCCGTCGGACGCCCTCCTCCACTGGAATTTGGCCGCCGCGCTGGCTGCTCAGAACACCCCCGCCAGCCTGCGCGAAGCCTCATTGGAGTACCGCACCGCCGAGCACCTGATGCCCAACGCCCCTGCGATCAACCGCTGGCTCGGGGACGTACTCGATAGGCGGCACAAGACGGTCGAAGCGATAGCCGAGTATCGGCGGGCAGTAGCACTCGACCCGTTCGACTCCGCCGCGCACTTCGCGTTGGGTTATGATCTCAAGCACGATCGTCAGTTCCCGGAGGCGCTGTCCGAACTGCGTCTCGCGATGCGGCTGAACCCCCGCGACGCGTCCGCACACTTCGGGCTGGGGGAATTGCTGAGCATGCAGCAACAGTTCAAGCAGGCTGCCGTTGAGTACCGGGAGGCTATCCGCATGGCCTATTATATGCTGGAAGCGCGGATGTCTCTGGTCTATGCGCTCAATCATGCCGGGCAGTACGACGAGGCGCTGGAAGCGGGCCGGGAGGTGGACCGGTTGCTGACCGAGCAGGGCCAGGCGAACGCGGAGACCGAGTCGCCGGTCCA
>JBBRKX010000062.1:0-10616 GCA_038231675.1 Chthonomonadales bacterium
CCATCGTCTCCAGGGAGACTGTATGACGGACCATCATAAAGGCACCACACGCAGAGATTTTCTTCAAGGCGCCACCGCAGCGGCAATTGGAGCGGCGATCATCGTTCCGTCCGGTGCGATTGGCCAGGCAGCGAAGGCGCCGGCAAGCGACCGTATCACCGTAGGGATGATCGGCTGCGGCAAGATGCACAACGATTATCATCTGCCGACTCTTCTCGGCTTTAACGACGTACAGATTCTGGCGGTCTGCGACGTGGACACGAATAGGCGGAAACATTCCAGGCAGGCCGTCGAAGACCGATACATGCGCGAAAACCGGGCGACACAGACATGTGACGATTACGATAACTATCGCGATCTTCTCGCGCGCAAGGATATCGACGCGGTGCTCATCGCCACTCCCGAGCACTGGCATGCCCTGCCGATCATTGAAGCCGCTCAGGCGGGCAAGGATATCTATTGCGAGAAGCCACTGACACTGACGCTTGCGGAGGGCAAGCGCTGTATCGAGGCGGTTCGAAAGCACAAGCGGGTGATGCAGACCGGCAGCCAACAACGATCGAATGTCTTCGGGGACTTTCGGCAGGCGGTCGAGTTCATCCGAAGCGGTCGTATCGGGCAGGTTAAAACCGTGACGGTCGGCGTGGGGGGGCCCAGCAAGTGGTGCGATCTGCCCGCCGAGCCAATGGAACCCGGGCTCGATTGGGATCTATGGCTTGGCCCTGCTCCGATGCGGCCCTATAATTCCATCCTCAGTCCACGCGGAGTGCACAACCATTTCCCCGCATGGCGCAACTATCGGGAATATTCTGGAGGCGGTCATGCAGATATGGGCGCGCACCATTATGACATCGCACAGTGGGCTCTTGACATGGACCATTCCGGCCCTATTGAGATCATCCCACCCGAGGATCCTAAAGCCGAAATGGGCGTAAAATATGTTTATGCGAACGGCGTGGAGATGACTCACGGCGGCCCCAGCGGCTGCTTCTTCACGGGCACGAAAGGCACCCTCCATATCGATCGCGGCGTCCTGGTGAGTGACCCCCCGGGGCTCATTCAGGAACCGTTGCGCCCTGACGAAGTGCATCTTCCCCAGTCGCCCGGACATCATCGTAATTGGCTCGATTGTATTAAAAGCCGGCAAAGGCCTATTGCAGACGTAGAGATCGGCGCTCGCTCGGTGGCGATCGTGCAACTCGGCAATCTGGCGTACGGGAACCATCGGACGCTAAAATGGGATCCGCATGCCTGGAAATTCGTTGGTGATAGGGAAGCAAATCGCTGGCTCGATCGCAGCCGCCGCGAAGCATGGCCTTTGCCCAAAGCATAACTTCATAAAATAAAATGCCGTCGTGGAAGGTGAACTCCCACGGCGGCAAGGCGTATTCTCCGGTTCGGCTTTTTTCGCTCTATGTATTGTGAACTTTGCACAAACTACTGGATATGCCGGGTATGCGCCTCGGGCACTCCAACTGGCTCACGATTACCGGGAAGGTTCTCTTCCAGGGCCGCGAACGTGTCTTCCATTACCGTCACCATTTCACGAGGCCAAGACTGCAGTTGATCGATCGTGCGGTTAAGCGAGGCCAGCTCTTGAACAGGAATCGACTTTCCTTCAAGAGCATCGCGCATTGCGTTGATGCGCGTCAAAAGTTCATCTTCTCTTGTTTCGATATAATCTACGAAATGGTAGAAGATATCCTCCAGATCGCCCAGCTTCATGAGCAACCTTTGCCGTATCACACCGTCGAGAGGAAGTGCATCCTCCGGCTGTAACGCGTGGCTCGCCAGAAATTTTGTTGATGCGGATATATAATTATGAGGCATGCTCGACGCACCCACTGACTCTCTACCAGGCATTCTATTCCCCTCCTCTCGCATCGCGCTCCTGAAATGGAGAACATCGAACCTGCTCTCCAAGGCGATTGCGCAACAGAACCTCCCAAGGGAAGATCAGGGCGCTTATTTCGAAACAGGAGGCGCTCGCACGCGGCTGTCGTGGAGGCATTCTATTGGAAGCTTGTCCGCATCGTTTAGAAACGTTTGCTTCTCTTGATCAAGTCATACCGTAACAGAGCAGCCACTTCCCCGGTCTTGCGGCACCCGTGACCGAGGGCTGGCAGAGCCATGGGAGAATTCCTCTTAAGGTACGGACTTAGCCGTTAGCAACCTGATGCGTAACACCGATAAACGATATAACTCTACATCGGCGGCGCTCTAGGAGCTGCTGAAATGGAAATTCATTCCACTGCGCTGCCGCACCCGATAGGGGTTCGGCTCACTTGGGATGGGCTATTATACCAAAAAAGGATCGGTTGCGCCAGACGCCGGGAAACTTTTTTGCGGTCGTTTTGTAATGGCCTTAAGTGCTCTTCAAATCCCTATAATTGCTCCGGCTCGTCAATGCCACGCGGGCAATTCCGAACATTATCCCAACTTCCGAGAAGGGTATATTAGACTGGCGCCTATGATGAAAACATTCGGGCGCCGTCGTTGATATGCATGATAACGAGAGCAATGCCACCTCACAATTTCGACCGATCAAGTGTCGGTTTGAAGAAACGGCGCGTCCGCCAGCGCCTTTCGCACTTCCAGCAATTCCGCCATGTCTTCCTTCACCAGAAGCGGAAAACCATTCTCATCAAACCATTTGCGAGTGCGTTGCGTCCACGCCCTCCCCTGAGCTTTTTGATGTGCGTCCGTTCTGCGGCGCTCACTGAGTTGTCTGAGAATTTCAAATAATCCATCTGTAACGACCGTCGCGCCTCCTCGTTGTTGGTCGATTTTCCGTGCATGGTTCCAGACGGCAATGTGAAAGCCAAGGGAGTTTGTGTCATCCAGTTCGTGAGAGGAATAGCGAGCAAGCTCTTCATTCTCTTTTCGCCATGTTTCCACGGAAACAACCGGAGTCGTCGAAAGCCTGTTCGCGGATTTTTTAAAGGACTTTTGTCCTGAATTTGTTTCTGACTCCTCACCGCGAAAGCGGGTTTCTGAAACGTTTCTCTTTAGGTTAGTTTCTTTGGTAACCTGTCTACGCAAATTTTGCGTAGGGCTACCCATAATTTGCGTAGGGTTTGATCTCAGAGGGCTACCCAAATTTTGCGTAGGGCTAATTAATTCCTGGGTAGCCCCCCTACCCAAATTCTGCATAGGGGGGCTCAATTTTTGAGGGGAGCTACCCAAAATTTGGGTAGCCCCCAAATTGGGGCCAAAATTGCCATGATTCGGCGCCATTCGGGCTCCCGTTCCTCGCTCGATTTCAGCCCCGTAAAGGTGATAAAGTTGCTGCAAAACCTCTTCCCCCATATTCAAAGCGTACAGGTGTTCGACGGAAACTCTGCGGCCGCAAAAGGGGCAGGGTTGCGTTGTTTGTGGAACTTGATCTGCATCGAAAACATTCTTGCACAGAGAGCACCGCTGAATACGCGCCAGCCATTCGCGGTCCAGACATTCTCTGGCTGCCGTGGCCGCTGAATTGGCCGACATCCCGGTTTCGCCCGCGAACTGGCTAGTGGAAATCCAGTCCCAGCGTTTTCCGAATCGTAGGGTATGGTTGACCGTGACACAAAGAATTTTAAAGGCGGATGGCGAAAGGTCACGCAGAGCGACGTCCAATATTTGAACGGGAAATTGAATGGTATTCGGGATGTCGATCTTCGGCATTTGCCGTCTCCTCGTGGTGAGACACGATCACGCATTAAGAAACATTGCCTGGCCATTACTAAAGCCCGGCCATTGCCAGCTTCCCAGGAAAGTGTGTTGAAGGCTTTGCCAGCGGCTGGCATTCGAGTTGTCTATCAGATCCGGCTGCTTTTCAGACCGGTTTGCGGTAATTCTCTCAGATTTACGTGATTTTGGGAAGGTCTTTGCGAGAGGAAAAGGGGCCGTGAATTCTGTTTTATGCTCTCTTAGAGCGTCGTGAAAGCGATTCATGTTCGTGAAATTGTGTGATCATCGTGAAACAAAATCGGAATCCCTACGAGGGAAATCGCCTTTTTGAGCACACTAAATGCTTTGGAAACGACATTTTGTGTGATCATCGGGAAAGCCGGTTCTTTCCCGATGATCACACATCTATTTCCCGATGGTCACACAACAATTTCACGCCAGTCACACGCGGGAATCGTTTTGTGTGACCATGGGGAAAGAAATTACAGCGAATTTAATTATGAAATGATGTGGAGATAGAAGTCCAACACAATGGTTCAAGGATGCGGCTCGTGGAGAAAAGCGTCACTTACAATGCACGCGAACGCATCCTGGGGGCGTAACGGCACCGGTGTAAAGGAGAGAAGCACGCCTTCTCCGATAAGCCGGTTTAGCGCCTTTTCCAGCGTTTGTGTTGCGCGCGTGACATTACTGTTTGTGATGCCTGCTTCCCGCATGGCTACTTCACGCGTAAGAGTAATCACGGATTCGGGCGATGGGGCCTGTCGGCAGCGAAGCAAAAGATGTTGTCTAAGACGCTCATGTGTACCGGAGTAATTTGCGGGGGTAAGTGCGCGAGGTTCCGCAAGCCGTGGCACCAGGATATACTGGTCTCCCAGAACACCATCCGACTTTCGAACCCCATCATAAAAGTTTAGGCGTACCTGCATATTTTTGGGCAGTCCCTTTTGGAACAACTCCTCCGTGGTAAGACTAGATGATTCCGACACGTCGAAGGTAGCGCCTATCAGGGAGAGTACCGGTCTGCGAATAGCTTTTCTTACCTGGACACCATTTTCCCATGTAGTGAATTCTCCCACAATCTCGAGGTTATGTGCCGCATTAAGTGTGTCACGTAGACGGACACGGTTACGGCTATAGTGAATCTTACGCGTGTCGCGCTTTTCTCCAAGTCGGTCGAGCAACTGGTTGGTGTCCACGGTAATAATGGGATTTCGCCAGTTGGGTGGGTCGTTGGCGATCTCGTACAGGGCCTGAACGACACGTGCTCCGTATGCGCCCAAATAGGGCCGAATTACATCCAGGATGTTGTCCAGAGCGGCTTCCGCCGGATCTATGGGCAATTTAAGCTGTAGAGCGATCGTTCGTCGCGCGGTCGTAAGAACTCCGACGCTGACGTCAAATCCCTCCATGGGGGCATGAATCTCCGTCGCCTTGCTTGCGTAGAGCCGATCGACGGCGATCAGGCGTTCTCGCAAAATACGTTCCTGTTCCTCCGAAGGCACTGCATCGCCGGTGGGAGCTCGCAGCCTCGCATAGGCGGCCTGTACGATCTCCTTGAGATCCGTGGAAATAGGGGGGGCGATCGTAGAGAATGCAAGCACCAGGAGCGCAAACAGATGGCCCGATTCTCGCGCAGGCTCGATCTGTTCGAGGAGGCCAGGTTTACTGTCACCGGACAGCAAATCGATTACCGGCATAAGTGCGGAGGCACGAAGCGCGGACACATCTTCCCAAAAAAGGGATGGCCCAATCGTCGCGGATAGAAGGCTGCGGGCAAGTGCGCGCATGGGCTCTTCCAGCGCCATGTGACGATTGTCCATGTCCTGTAGCAATGCACTCGCATAACTGGTTTCC
The DNA here is from genome assembly GCA_038231675.1 of Chthonomonadales bacterium. GTDB lineage: Bacteria > Armatimonadota > Chthonomonadetes > Chthonomonadales > Chthonomonadaceae > JBBRKX01. Next base: position 5,530 of record JBBRKX010000062.1, read on the forward strand.
AGCCACGAAGACGGTAGGGGAGTGCGTGAGGGGGCATCGGCATCGGGTAGGGGAAGCAAAACGACACGTCCTACTTCGGACGCGAAAGCCAGGTCCGAGAACCAGGCGATACTCTTTGCGGACCAGCCGTGTTTTCGTCCGAGCGCCAGCAAACGGGCCGTCAAGAGCAGCATTCGGCGGGGAAAGAGCTGCTTGTCTCGCTTTCGCACCATCGCAACAAGACCATGTTCACGGATGGCGCTGAAGTCCGCCGTCGAGAGGCCCAGGAAGTGGCATGCTTCCTGAAAGGTCAGCTCACTGGATCCTACAAGAGCAGGCCTCATTGGGGGACCTCCTCACTGCGCCTGGGCCCTGACTTCGGACGCTCCAGGAGCCGATGGATAGTAGTCAATAGCGCGTTCAGTTCCGTTCTCAATGTAATATCCACGATCGTATCCGCAGCTAACAGAGAAAGGATCTGATATCTAAGAAGTCGAGCGGATTCAAGCACCCCCGCAATTGTAGGGTCGCTTAGTGCTTTCAGGGGAGCAAGGACATGATCGGGAATCTCGTTTTCGGTATCGGTGAGAGCCTCGTAAGTGTCTGGACGTCCAGACACTTGGGTGCTATTGGTTTCTGTCGTTTCATCTTTAATGAATCTGCTGGCAAGGTCTTGGGTGTCTGGACGTCCAGACACTTCGATGTAATTGCCTTCTATTTCTGCGATACCAACATTTCTTTTGACAGAGGGGGCGTTTAAGGCCGCGCGTATGCGTCTGCGTACCTCTTGAAGTGGCAGCGTATTGTTCCGCACCTCTTGAATCAGTTCCGCTCTGAGATCGGCATCCTGGATCTTATCTATTTCGCGCGCATGGGTAAGTGCGTCTGGGCGCACGGACACGAGGGCCTGAAGGTCCGGATGCATTCGCGCCAGACGGAGGCGCTCCTCGATATATCCTTTTCCCTTGCCCAATCGTTCCGCGAGACGCCGTACCGAGTATCCAAGTTCGTCCACCATACGCAGCATCACCCATGCCTCTTCAATCGGTGCTAGATCTTCTCGTTGTAGGTTCTCGGTAAGGGATGCTTCCAGTGTTTCTTCGATATCGAGGGTGCGGACTACGGCCGGAAGCGTCATTAATCCAGCCATGCGGGCTGCCCGCCATCTGCGTTCACCGGCGATCAATATATACTTTCCACCGATTGCGGCGCGGACCAGAACTGGCTGCAGTACGCCCAATGAACGAATGGAATCGGCCAATTCTTCTAGTGCCGCCTGTGAGAAATCTTTGCGTGGTTGTTCCGGATTCGGCTCTACCTGCTCGATTGGCAGCTCCAGCAACCCGGACCGTTCACGCACCGAGATCATTTTTGCTGCCGTGGAGTCGAAGTGATCGTCTTCACGATCTCTTGTGACGGATCGGAGGGCCGCCTTCATATCAGGCCTGGACACGTTGTATCACCTCCTCTGCAAGTGCGCGATATGCATGTGCCGCATCCGAGTTGCCGGCGCTAGCCAAGATGGATACGCCGGTGATAGGCGCTTCGGCCAGACGAACGGTCGTCTTTATTACGGTCCGAAAAACCTTTTCTCCATGTTCTTCTTGAAGAGTTTCCAAGACCTGTCTGGAAAGCTGGGTCCGGCCGTCAAAAAAGGTCGTAAGCACGCCCAGGATCTGAAGATCCTTGTTCAACCTGCCCCGAATCTGCCGAACCAATCGCATCAAATGCGCCATGCCCTTCAGTGCATAAAAGTGCGCCTGTACGGGAATCAATACCCACTTCCCTGCGACGAGCGCATTGATCGTGAGTAGGGCCAGAGAGGGGGGAGTATCGATCAAGATATAATCATAACTCTGGCGGATCTCAGGAGTCAGCGCCTCCATCAGCGCTTGATCCCTGCCCAACGCATTGCCCAACTCCAACTCAGCCATAGCGAGGTCGATACTTGCCGGCGCCAGATCCATCCCCAGGTCTATAGCGCGGATGATCTCTGTGAGGGGAATGCATTCCTGAGTGAGCGACTGCGCGATGGATAGGGTAAGCTCGCCCACATCTACTCCAACGCCCATCGTAAGGTTGGCCTGTGGATCCATGTCGACTAATAGAACTTTTTTGCCCTTTTCAACGAGCGCAGCCCCCAGATTCAGCGTGCTGGTGGTCTTTCCAACCCCACCTTTTTGGCTTGCGATGACAATGACTTCAGCGGAACGTTGCCTCATCCTGGTGTCCCGGCTCCTTCCTGACGCTCCGCGAGCAGGCGCTCGATTGCTTCTAATACAAGATCCGTCATGGGCGATCGCTCTCTTGCCGCCTGCACTTTGAGGCGAATATACAGAGTTTCCGGCATATAAATCGATGTCTTTACGCGCTCCGTTGAGGGCGTGTCCAGGTTTGCATGGATAGTTCGTTTAGGCATGATTCCTCGCTCGGGCAAAAAAGCGGACGGGAGTTGTTTACCCTACATAGGGTTCGGCGTCGATAGGGTCAACTCCTCTCTTTCATCCTCTTTATTCTACATTTGACAAATTATATATGCTGGTTACCATTTACACCTCAGTGTCTGGTCGTCCAGACACTTTAGTTCGCACGGGTCCATCCTTGAAAATTGTAAAAATAGAAAGAAATTACATCAAAGTGTCGGGACGTCCAGACACCCACGACCCGGTGGGCAGATTCATTGGAAATGAAACGACAGAAACCAATAGTGCCCAAGTGTCTGGACGTCCAGACACTTACGAGGCTCTCACCGATCCTGAAATCACAGGTCACAAAAAGCAGGAAAGACCCGGGTACTTAAAGAATTGTGGGCTGGCGTCTACTTGCGCAGTTTAAATCTATGGGATCTCACAACCAATCGGGTTAACTCGACTGAATGTAACTTCTACCACTCATTTGATAGGAGGGTGAGGTATGCAGTGCGGAAAATGCAATGCGGATAACCCCAACGCAAAGAGTTTCTGCGGTGAATGCGGAGCAAAGCTGGAGCCGCCGATAGAGTCGATACCCGTGGCGGGCGAGCCAGGCGCATTTACCTGTGCACGCCATAAGAAAGTAGTGACACGTTTACTCTGCGGGCGTTGTGAAACGCCAATATGTCCTCGCTGCACCATATATGGTCCTGCCGGGGCACGGTGTCGTGAATGTGCTCGGAACCGGGTGTCGATACGCCCTCACGCGGTGCTTCATGGAGCCACCAGATCACTGGACAATGGCGGTGTCGCGAATAGGGTATGGTACATGGTGGCATGGTATGCGGTCACCTCATTTATCATGGGGCTTTTCGGTGGTCATCACGATTTATAGAATGCCACGTTCCATGAGATAAGGTGTGTAAAGAGGCGTTGTCAGCGAGTGAGGGTGAGTTCCAAAGAAAAACCGGTCCTTGAAAGGAACCGGTTCACCTAGCAGAATCTGGCTGTGACGAGGTTCAGAGCAAACAGTTGCGCCTCCCCTGGCCGTTGATTCTTTTTGTCTGATGGAAAGGACTAGCCTGCTGCGTGCTCGCCCTTTTGCTTCTTGGCTTTTGGCTGCTTTTGCATCGCGATCTTGTTTACATGGACCGAGCCATCCGCCACCGTTCCGGTAACCGTGACATGGTGACCGACATGCTCTTTCGCTGCATCTTGATTGTCCACCTTGAGGATTGAATGATCCTTATCCGTGATCAGGACGATCGGCGAACCCCCTTCGACACAGGTCTTAGCACAGGCAGCATGAGAAGCATCGGCGCCCTTGGCGCCACATTTCTCGTCGCTGAACCAACCTGCGATCTTTTGCGTCTTTGGCTTATGCTCATAAGCCCGGCTCATGCCGGCCAACGAACCCGACATAACGAGAGCCATCGCGAGAACGATGAATTTTTTCACTGCAGGACCTCCACGTTTATTTTTGAGACAGAAACTGCGTGGCATGATCCGCCGTAACTGCGCAGATTCGATATGCTCCTAGCGATTATACCATGCACAGCCTTCTTGTTGCCCAATGGGAAGGTCGAGAGAATATTAGAATACGAGTTCATACTCTGATATGCGCCGCCACATTTCTAAATAGATTTTCGTCTCCGCACGTGTCACAATAGGTTTCACTTCCAATCTTAAGGAGCGGCATGTTGGCCGAAAATGCAGTGACACGCGCACTATGGAAAGCCTCTCACGACAGAGATTTTAGAAATCGAGCGCGTCAGAATTTGGGATATGCGCTTGCGCAGGATGGGTTTATCTTATCGGATGCCGAAATGGCCTATTTACGGGATTGGTGGGAATCCCTACACGGCCTCAGTGATCGAGGCGCTCAAGAGCAGATTACCGCTCAGGCACGTAGAACAACGGGCAAGATTTTCTAGGGTTTTACCGCTCCCGAGCCTGTTTTCATACGATACAATTGGGTCTCTCCAGTTCCGTGCGTTTATAGCTAATAGCATTTGTTGTAAGCACATTTTACATTATCGGACGTAGTACTCAGCCAATTCGTCTACCTAACAGGCTATTTTTGCACAACCCCCGCCAGTGCAAAAATAGCCAAACATCTCGTCGTTAACTTCTTGTAATATCTTGCTCCAGAAGGTCGGGTCTGTGTAGCGAGCAGCCAGCGCATCCAGGTCTACTTTGGACGCACGCCGCAGGAACTCTATGGCACCGAACAGGTTCACATGTTGCCAGGCACAGGGCGAAATACCCCGCATACCCCGCAGAAGGTTTACCGCCTCCTGGTCGTCGTCGTCGTTCTTTTGCTCATAGACCTTGGAGAGCAGCGCCGTGTTGTAGTAGAGGATCGCGTTGGTGATCAACCGCGAGCATTCGTTCCAGATCTGCTGTTCCGCTTCCGTCTTCACGCGGAACTTCCCGCCGTTCACGTAAGCCACTGCCCGGCGTAGACGGTGATAGGCTTCGCCGCGATTGAGGACCTTCTGCACGTTCTGGCGAAATTGCTCGTCATCGATGGTTTCCAGGATATGCAGAGTGCGACCCTATGTGTCACACTAAGTTGAGAAGAATCGCGTGGTGTTGGGTTTTGTATATTTGAAGCAGGGCGGAGAAAGATAGCCACCAATGACCGCTATTTCCTTGAACACCTTACCAGACCCGGAGGTCGGAAAACGAGCCCTA
>JBBRKX010000063.1:0-10607 GCA_038231675.1 Chthonomonadales bacterium
AAGCGTCCGTTGCGGCGATGGTATTGTTGATGAGCGTGATCTTATCCGGATGCACGATAAATTGATCGCCGGTCTCCCAATTCTCGACGCGTCTCCCTTGCCCGTGATGGCCAAGCACACTGATCTGCGCCTGCTGATTTCCGACGAAGGCGTTCCCATCGAGCGTTACTTTCGCGCTTGAATCGAGCGTAAGGCCGACCCGATTACCGCGCACGAAACACTTCTTGAAATCGATCGGGCCTTCGCTGGCCTCCACGCGCGCACCATCCCGTCCATTGTCTTCCAGGCGGCACTTGTCTATCGTCACATCGCGGTTGTCTTCGTCCAGCCACAGCCCGACGGAAGTATTGTAGCGACTGATCTGCCTGCGTATGCCGCCCTGGTGTACATGAGCGGCTTTGAGGCCCGCGAATACCGGCATCTCACTACGATTCCGCGTCTCTCTCCAGCCATCGTAGGAGGTTTCGTTTCCTTCCATCACTAGAGCGACGATGCGATCCACGGAGATGCCCGCGCCCCCATTCGCGTCCGCGACATTCCCCTGGATCGCGACCTCTTTGCAGCGCTCGATGGCGAGCCCGGCCCCATTGTTGTCCGCAAAGCGGCAGTTTTCCACAAGCAGGTGATCGGCGTTCGCGATCCGCACTCCTTCGCCCGCTTTCTGAAAGGTAATGCCTCGCAGGATAAGGTTGCCACGGCCATCGGAATGCAGAAGGGTCTCCCGCAGGGAGACTTCCGCTCCATTGCGCGGGAACGTCGCGCCCGGAGCCAGCATCACGGTGAGCTTCTTTTGATCTTCGGCGGCGCTAAAGCAGCCGGGCTTGAGCTCCCAGTCGTTCATCACCTGATCGAGTCGGGAGCCGTTCAGAAAAAGCATCTCTTTTCTTCGCACGATCGGCTCGATCTGAACGCCTTGCGACTCCAGCGGGTTCGGCGCGGTTCCCCATTTATAGGGCCAGGGATGGGAATACCTGTCCGTCTTGCCTTCGCGAGTCCAGCCATCCCGCCAGATCTCCGCGCCGTCGAGCACCACATTCCCCGCGCCCGGTATCGCCTCGAAAATCAGAGGCAGGGAATGTGTTTCCTTGGGCAGATCGATGCTCTCATGATAAGACCCTGGGGCGATCAGGATCCGTGTCGCCTTATTCTTCAGCCCATTTTCCGTGGAAAGCGCGACGGCCCGCGCGATGGTTTTGAGAGGAAGCGTATGTGTGCCGGGATTGCTGTCCGAAGCCCTGGTGGCCTGAGGAATCACATAAAGGGGCAACGCGCCGGTCTCATCGATCTGTCCCATGGTGGCGACCCTACCACGCGCCTCCGGCGCGGCGCCGATCATAGCGGCAAAGAGGGCAATAATGCCCGCAAGCCGAAGTAGGGTACAAACGCTCCATCGACGTTGCATGAACTCTCCCCTGGTGCACGGTTTTTCACCACCTGTACTAAGCTGGTTAGAGTGCTACGTTCATCGATTGTTGCGTCCAGTCCTGCGTATCGAAGCGTCTCAACCCGCACTCTTGAAAGTTTCCCATTGCCTGGGAACCTTTTGACCCTTACGAAACGTTTCCAACGGGGCGGCATCCTGGTGAGTAAGAGGGGCGCGTGGACCGAATGCGTGTTCGCTTTCACCGGCGGAAGGTTCCCATCCCGAAAGGTAGTTATGCAAACCCTGTACAACCACGTAATCGAGGATAGGCCAGTCCGGCGCGACATGCCCATACTGCGCCTTGTGCTGGCTCTGGCCTTTATCGTGCTCGGCTCGCTCCACTTCGTCTACCCCGAGCGGTACATGCAGATCATGCCGGCGTTCCTGCCCGCCCCCAGAGCGCTCGTTTTGATCAGCGGCCTATGCGAGGTTTTGGGTGGGATCGGCCTGCTGGTCCCGATGGCACGCCGGTTTTCCGGTTACGGCCTGATCGCTTTGTTGATCGCCGTCTTTCCGGCAAACATCAATATGGCCCTTCAATACGTGCATACCCGTGGTTACTCCCTCGTCACCATCCTCTGGCTCCTCCGGCTTCCGGTCCAGTTCGTCCTGATCGAACTGGTTCGTCGCTGCGCGTTAACTCGAACGAGCCAGGGTTGAACGCTCGCATGCGGCATGGAAATTTTCCTTATCCCAACCGAGGCTACTGCCATTGATATTCGTAACCGAGCGGAACGGTAAACTGAAATAGCGGGCTGTTCTGGCCATCCCAATAGATTCTGACAAACTTGACATGTCCGTCGCTAAAAGCCGTCATCGTGCGGGCCCCTGAAAACGGCATGACTCCGTTTGCCTGGTGCCATGAGCGCGCCGTGTGCAGACCGGCCCACTCTCCCAGCAGAATGGTATTTGCGGTAGGATCGATGGCCGCCAGCGTTTTCCCCGCGATGCCGGGCGCATTTCCATTGGAATTGACGCCGTTGAAAACGTAGCTGCCTCCGTCTCCGCCACTGTAACGCCAGATCGGATCAAGGTTTGCGTTGCCGGAGAAGTCTCCCTGATCGCTGGGGCACACGAAGACCTGCTTGTTCTTCTCGTAGGGCATCACAAGCGCTTCATACCACCACCAGACTCCGTCCGGCGCCACGTTTCCGCCGGGAAGCTGAAATCCCGTGCTCGCATTGAACTGCGGCGGCATCGCTTCGTCGTAATCCTGATTGTACTGGAGAATCCCAAGCGCAATCTGCTTTTCGTTGGACTGGCACGACGCCTGACGCGCTTTTTCACGGGCTTTGGCAAAGACAGGGAACAGGATGGCGGCAAGGATAGCGATAATGGCGATGACGACAAGCAGTTCGATGAGAGTAAAGCCTCTACGTTGCATTCGATTCTCCTTGGGAGCAGCAGTATTTTCCAGTCGGCATCGTAAACCCTAGCAAGCAAACAGTTGATCATAAACTGTTATCACTCTAATGTCAAGTTTGCTTTCCTCTGCCTATGGGCTGCCCGATGTGATGAGGCTCTTAAACGAGTACGAGGGGCATTCAGGCATACAATAGCGTTTGCGGTTTTGAGGAAACCCCTACGTTCGGCTACAATGAAACTACGACGCAAGCATTCCTGCGGCTTGTCGCGTCCACGATGAAATTCTACGGCGAGGTTTTCCCACCGCCGGACGCCGACAGCTTTTGCGATACGCATCCGCATGCCGACCTGGCCCGCCGCATCTTTGCCGACCTGGAAAAGCCGGAATACCCGAAAATCGACGTTGAAGCGCCCGGCGATACGGCAAATCGGGCTGCATGGAAGTTAAAGAAATAGTTCTGATGCTGGCAAAAGATCGGGGCGGAACATGGAGCTGAAGAAGACGGGCAAGCGGATCGTGAGCAAGGGCGAGTATGTAGGCAGATGGAATACGAAGGCGGGAGAATATTCCGTTGGTATCATCTTACTTATGTTCTGCTTGGCTATGTCATTATTAGTATGTTATTTATTAAAATCAACAAATTATATGATCTATCATCCGGATACAAATTCAATAGTTAATACAGATGTTACAAATTATATAGCAACGGATGTATTATTCGCTATCAGCGTCGTTATCGCAGCGTTCTTTTCCGGATACTCAGGCTGGCTAAAAATCAAAGAGGCCAAGCAGATAGATACTGGCATTCCTCTTACCCGTGAGAACGCTACCGACCTCCCTGCCGAGGAAACCCTGGTACGCGCCTCAAGGAACCCCTTCTTGAGCAGCAGGCCGTTCTGTTGCGTGCGGCCAGTCAGGGACAGGAGACGCCCGCCGAGGAACTAGTACGGGCCTCATCAGGGCCCGATAGCGAGTGGAAGCATTCAGACGGGACGATCTAAATGGAAGATATCGAAGAGAACTTGGACGATGCCGAAAAGGTAGTCATGCAAGCGATAAAGTTGCTTCTCTCTGATGCGCCAACCGCGTTGGCGATGGCTATGCCTTTTGCCGAAGCAGGGCACAGCTGCGCACAGTACCACATCGGCTTTATCTTTCAGTCCAGTTTCAACCGAATTCCTTCTGGTCTGTCTGAAGAAGAATTAAGCCATTGGTATGACGCCGTTCCAAGCGCTCAATGGGATGAGTGGTGGGCCGAAGACTTACTTCAAGCCTTCCATTGGTTCGTTCAGGCGGCTGAACGCGGGCACCCGGAAGCGGTGCTTCAAGCAAGGCTCGTTGCTGAACAAATGCATTACGGTGACCTTCCCTGGAAAGACGCCACAGGCAGGCGGCGCGAACTGCTCGACCTGGCAGAGTGCCATGGCGGGATGATGTTTCCTTTGATTCGTGGAGATAATGAGGGTCTCAATGGCATGGAATACCTGCGCAAATACATGAGCAAGCCCGATTTGGAGACCGAAGGACGATGACAAAGGAGACAGGCGATTACCCTGTCTGCTTTGATTTTGGAGGAGTCCGGTTATCCGTTGGAGAAGCGATCCCATATGAAGCGCTTTCATCTCCGATCTGTTCTCTTCGCCCTGGCTGCCTTGCTTCTTGTAGGCGGGATGGTCGTATGGCCTGTCGTGCGGGAGTTGCGGCAGGAGAGGAAGGACCGGGCACTGATTGCGGCTATCAAGAAGAATGATGGCTCTGCAGTGGTTGGCCCAAACCCAACATTCGTGCCATGAGGGGCAATCTGGCTCCCTAATTTTCTCACTCCCCGTTCTGCTGTAACCTCTTCCATCTGACGTGTCGGAGAAGGGACTTTCTCCGACACATTAAAATGGTGATCTTGCAGGCACATGTCGGAGAATTAGCAGTTTCAACGCCAATTCCGGGCAAAGATTCGTGTCTAAGAATCGGTAATTATCGATTGTGACTAAAAAGAACACTTTAGTTTACATTTTCAGGCTTGCTTCGTATATACAGCTTGTCCCTTGTGATAGCTTCATTGGGATTGTGGTATACTCAATGTCATTAACCGAAATAAATGCCCAATGGTAGATACATTCTGATGCTGACCTAGGTAAGGAGGAGAATTCATGGCTCGCCTGAATGACTGTGTACCCGGTGTGGAAAATGAGAACGCGGTAGTGATCCGGGCACTGCATCCAGACGAATGGGAGGCATATAAGAAACTGCGCCTCGAGGCTCTACTGCGCGAACCGCACGCGTTCGGTACTCCCTACGCCGACGCACAACAGACGCCCGATGCCTCTTGGCGTTCCCGCCTTGAGGCCGTAGGCTCAACAGAGGATGCCCGGATGCTGTTCGCCGAGCGTGCCGGAATTCTCGTTGGCATGGCTGCCGCCTACCCCAAAGCACCCGGAGCGGTGGAGATCGTGTCGGTGTATGTCACGGCCTCAGAGCGCGGACGCGGCATATCACGACGGCTCGTAGAAACTATTTTACGCCAGATTGCCGCCAATCCCTTAGTCACAAATGCGACGCTGACGGTCAACAAGGGCCAGTGCGCTGCGCCGGCTGGGGCAGCGCATGACGTCCACCTGGGCGCGAGGTGATCGGTCCGCTATTACTCGGCTCGGTGGCGTCGGTGGCCAGGATGCCCAGTCCCCTCCTCGATGGCTGAAATGTAGAAGGTCACGCAGGTATACGATGGAAGCGAGAAAACATAGGCTAATTTGATCTCACAAGGCACTACGGGATACGGAGAGCAACCAAACCCTTTTTCGTGGGTGGTTGTCTGCATGTACTCCGTTCATTCGGTAGAATTGGGGCGCGTCTTGCCACTTTTGGCGGTCGCCGCCTCTGATTCGATGCCTTCGTATTGGTCTAAGCCGTCGCCTTGTTTTCGCTCTGGATCGCTTCCTGCCGAGCCGCTGCCCGCGCCCGGTTCGCGTCGGCAATCCGCTGCCGACCTTCGGGTGTTTTCGGCCCCGTCGATAGATTGCCGTGCATCCTGCATCGATCCTTGCCAGGGACCGCCTTCGCTTTGCAGGCGTGACCATCCCGGCACTATGCGCCTTGGGCTGGCGTGCTTCCACGCGGTTTAGCCTATGGTATTCTTTGTGCCGAGTATCTGGCGCTGCAGGTCGGTCGGCAGTTCCCCAAGGGCATTCATAACCGCTTTCATTGTCGCTTCCATCGTATACCTCATGGTTCGCTCATTTTTTGAGCGGTTTGCGACATTGGCGCGACATGTCGATTTCTGGGTAATCTCGTTCTATGAACGAGCAACCTTCCTTCATCACCGAGCGGGTCGACGACATCCCGCTCCTGCTGCAACAGATGCAGCACTTGGGCTTGGCCCAACTCATCGACACCCATCTGCCTCCCCATGGCAATCGCCAGGGGCTCAGTTATGGACAACTCGCCTGTGTCTGGCTGGCCTACATTCTCTCGCAAGCCGACCATCGGATGAGCCATGTACGTGCCTGGGCCAAAAACCGAAGCCGGACTTTGCAAGCCTGGTTCCCGCAGCCTTGGCAGGAAACCGAGTGTACCGACGACCGGCTCGCCGATCTCTTACACGCCCTCAGCGAGGACAACGCCTGGGAGCCACTGCAAACCGATCTCAACCAGCGCACTCTGACCGTGTATGACTTGCCCACCGAGGTCGTGCGTCTGGATGCCACCACCGTTTCGGTGGATACCACCCCAGAAGGACTGTTCTTATGCGGACATAGCAAGGACCATCGTCGCGACGCGCCCCAGGTCAAGATCATGATGGCCACTCTCGACCCGTTGGCCTGCCCACTGATCACTCAGATCCTGCCGGGCAATAGCGCCGACGATCCGCTCTATGTGCCCGCGATCCAGCAGGTGCGCAAGAGCCTCAAGAAGCGGGGAGTGATGTATGTGGGCGACTGCAAAATGGCTGCCCTGGCGACCCGCGCCGAGATCGTGTCGGGAGATGACTTCTATCTGTGTCCGCTGTCGGCGGTGCAGATGCCTGCCGAAGAGATCGCCGGGCATCTGCAACCGGTGCTCACAGGCTCTGAAGGGCTGCACGAGATCTTTGGCCCCGAGGCAAAGGGCGACCCTAAACTGCTTGCGGTGGGGTTCGAGTGGACCCAACCCCAAGGCTCGGACGCCCGCTGCTGGCAAGAACGCCGTCTGCTGGTTCGCTCGTTGGCGTTTGCCGAAGCGGCGGAGCGTGGGTTGGAGGCGCGCCTTGACACAGCCCAACAGCAACTCGCCACCCTGCTCTTGCGGGGCAAAGGCAAGCGCCCGCCCCCCGATCTGGTGGCGGCGACGGCCGCTGTGGAGGCGATCCTGACGCGCCACAAAGTCGCGGGGTTGATCCGCGTGACCTTGCAAGAGGACACGAGCGAGCGTTGTGTGCGAGGCTACCGGGGCCAGCCCGACCGGGGGGAGATCGAAGTGCACAGAACCCTGCTGACCCAGGTGGATCCGGACGCCGTGCAACGCGCCAAGGCGCTTTTGGGCTGGCGTGTGTTTGTGAGCAATGCTTCCCCGCAACAACTCAGCCTTGCGGGAGCCGTGCTGTTGTATCGGGAGGAATATCGGATTGAGCACGGGTTTTCTCGCCTGAAAGGGCATCCGTTGTCCCTGTCTCCCATGTATTTGCAGCGTGAGGATCATGTTAAAGGGCTGATCCGGTTGTTAGTGGTGGGTCTGCGGATCTTAACGCTGTTGGAGTTTGGCGTGCGTCGTCGTCTGGGCCAAGATCCGGAGCCTTTGGTGGGCTTATACGTCGGCAATCCCAAGCGCGCGACGTTTTCGCCCACGGCGGAGCGGTTATTGGAGGCGTTCAAGGATATCACTTTACTGATCCTTCCTTCCGATTCGGGTCCGCCAGGGCGTTATCTAACCCCGTTGACGCCGTTACAGCAGCGTATTTTAGAGTTGTTGGGCACCTCCGCTGAGGTGTACGCTCGCTGCCTCGGCGATTCTGCGATACTGGCTCAGCAAATGAGCGAACCATGAGTTACTCCTCATGCAAGAGGAAACTGAGTTGAGAGTGATCTTGCAGACTTGTCGGTCGCAAAAACAGGGCAGGCGCGGCAGCCCTGCGGTTGCCGCGCCCTGGAAAGGAAGCAATGCGTGCATCAGGGAGTGCTGTAGCTGCCACCGCTCCAGCCGAAAGGCTGATCCTGTAGGATGGAGTCTCCACCGCTGATGGAAGCCCACTGGTTTTTGGCCTTATTTGACACTCCGCCGCTGACGGAAGACTCTGTAGCCTCAGCGAAGTTCAATCCTCCCCCACTCACACACGAATGATCCCCGCTGGCAGTGTTGTTGTAGCCGCCGGTTACCGAAGCGGACACGCCGGAGATAGTATTGAAGGATCCGGCGACGATGCCACCGTAACTGCTGTAGTTGTTGAGCTGGCCCACGATCAGGTTGTGGCTGCCGGTGCGTATGTCCGTGCCAAATCCATGGCTGCGCGAGGTGTTGTAGCCTATAATGAGATTACCCAGACCGTTGAGTGTGGGGGTACCCGGATAACCGAAATCGTCGCTGCCGGGATCGCCCAGCCCGTTGTTGATGTGTAGGTTGGTGCCCGTGATGTACATCTCGCCGTCGGTTCCAATCCTGACGAAGTGTGTTTTGATTTCCAGCGCTTTAACCCGGCTCATGTCCGCCGGAGCGCCGGCAACTCCCTGCTGCCCCGGATTTCCCTGATTCCCCTTGTCTCCTTTGGGTCCCTGCAGCCCCATTAGTCCTTGATCCCCCTTGTCTCCTTTGGGTCCCTGCATACCTGTTGGACCCTGAACACCGGCAGTTCCTGTATCTCCTTTAGGACCCTGAAGGCCGGCAGCTCCCGCATCTCCTTTATCTCCCCTGGGTCCCTGGGGTCCGGGGGTAAGCTGAATGGAGGCAATCTGGGTTTGCAGGCTGGACAACGTGGTGTCCTGGGCGGTGTTTTTGGTTTCCACGGCGGTCATGCGGGCAGCAAGCTGCTGCAGGGTGACGCCATAGCTTTGCGCGAGTGCGCCGCGGTTGGCGGGAGAAAGGAAGATGGCGCCGATGAGGGCGACAAATGCCAGCCCGGCCTGAAGACGCAGACGGCGGCGTTCGTTGCGAAACTGCGCACGGATAGCGATGTTGTCCTGCTCAAGCTGCTGTAGGCGAGCGGAAAGAGCATTGCAGTCAGTATTCATGGTAAGGGTTTCCTTGGTGATAAGCCGCACGCGGGCGGAAGCGAGGGCGGGCAGAGCACACAGAGTAAGGGCCATGGACAAAGCGCGTCGAAGCATGGAAATTTTCCTTTCAGCGGGGAGTCAGGGCAAACGCCAAAAACTTCCTGCCTGCCTGCTTCTTTTGTGGGTCACACCGATGAACGAGCGCTATAGAATGAAGCGCTGGTTGGAAAATCCAGCGAGCATACTATTGCCCTCCATCACATAATAGCATGGGCATCCAGATCTTTTTCAGAAGATTAGTCATTACTCGGCTGTGATGTTTTGTACACCATAGCCATTTGCATAACCAACATTTGCCAATAATTATCCTCTGAACGTGTACATGAAAGCAGTCGTTCCAACAACGGGTTGTACCGAGGATAAAAAAATGCGGTTTTCTCTTGTGCATTCCCGCACCCGGCATGCCCTGAAAGGTCGGTAAGGCCGGCGAACCAGCGGACACCAAAGACGCCTGCATTGACAATTCCAATTACATAGTATACAATAGTTACAAAGTAACACGAGCAAGCGAGGAGAAAGCTTTATGTCCCAGGTCGTCAGTTTGCGTCTGCCCGATGAAACCGCCGAACGCCTGAAGCTTACCGCCCGACGCACTGGCAGAACACTCAATGAAGCGGCTTCTCGCTCCATTGAGGAGTGGCTGCGCCAGGAGGAGTTCGCCGACATTGAATTCCGCAATTTCAACGGCGAACGCCACGCCTGTCTTAAAGGAGCGCTGCCTGTCTGGCAGCTTATTATGGTCGCCAGAGACTATGGCATGGATGCCGAAAAGGCGGCGGCGCATTTCCGATTCCCGCTCCATCGGGTGAAAGCGGCTTTTCACTACTACGAAGCCCATCCTCAGGAGATCGACCAGACGATTGCCGATAACAATGCCGTTACCTTCGACACACTCAAACGCCTTCTGCCGCAAATCGAAGCGATCATCATTCCGCAATCCGTGCTGGATGGAGAGAGTGCCTCCTAATGCTGTCGCTGCTGCTTGACCAACAGATGTCACGTGAGATCGTCGAGCAGGTCCGTGTGTGGCGTCCGGAGATTCCTATACAAAGCCTTTATGAGTGGCGTGAGGGCGACTTTGTCGGGGTCGCCGATCCCAGTATTCTGCGAGCGGCTGCGGGCGAGGGCCTGACGCTGGTTACCTACGACCGCAAGACCATTCCACCGATCCTGATCGAATGGGGATTATCCGGGACTTCGCACGGGGGGGTGATCTTCATAGACACCCTTACCATGCGTTCCAACGACTTTGGAAGGCTGGTGCGTGCACTGATCCACTACTGGGATCAGGAACACGCGAGCGCATGGGGAAATCGTATCGGTTTCCTGCCTGTTCCGCCCCCTAAATCGTTATGAAAGGCGGAACCGAACATGTGATCGCGGGTGCCTTCCCCTTTATTGAGGACATTTTGCTGACGGAAAAGGATCAAACCGATGAACCCCATAACCATGCACTTAATTTGCAGCCGCCTCTTTCACAGAGCGGCGTGCATAGCGCTAACGCTGCTGTTTCTGGCTGGGATGAGGCCGCAACAAGCCCGGGGCTTTGCGCTCGCGCCGCAGGCAAACGCCGCGCCGGCTG
>JBBRKX010000064.1:0-10600 GCA_038231675.1 Chthonomonadales bacterium
CGCCTGCGAAGCCGGATTCATATGCTGCGCATAGAAAAGCCCTGCCTCCAATGTAGGGAGACAGGGCAATCGGTTTGTTTCGACGGGATCGCCCTCAGGCGAGGACGCCCTTGGCGACTTCGCCATAGACATCGGTCAAACGGAAGTCCCGGCCGCCGTAGCGGTAGGTGAGCTTTTTATGGTTCAGGCCCAGCAGATGAAGCACTGTGGCATGCAGATCGTGCAGATGACATTTATCCTCGGTGGCGTAGTAACCGTAGTCGTCCGTAGCACCATACGTCGATCCGCCCTTGACGCCACCACCCGCCATCCACATCGAATACCCGTTTGGATTGTGGTCGCGCCCATCGTCGCCTTGCGCGGTCGGCGTGCGGCCGAACTCCCCACCCCAGATCACAAGCGTGTCCTTCAGCAAGCCACGCGCCTTCAGGTCCTTCAACAGGCCGGCAATGGGCTTGTCGACCTCTTTGGCGTTGCGGGTGTGCCCGTTGCGCAGGTCGCCATGCTGGTCCCACTTATAACTATGCGTCACCTGAACGAAGCGTACTCCGCGCTCGGAGAACCGGCGTGCAAGCAGGCACTGACGACCGAAGTTATCCGTTGGATCCTGGTTTACGCCGTACAGATCCAGCGTCGCCTTGCTCTCCTTGGAGATGTCCATCAGGTCCGGCGCTTCGGTCTGCATCTTGAACGCCAGTTCAAAGGACTGGATGCGCCCCTCAAGTTGCGGATCATGTCCGAAATGACGCAGTTGATCTTCATTCATCTGGCCCAGCATATCGAGTTGCATGCGCTGAAGCTCTGGCTTGAGCTCCGGATTCTTGATGTATTCGATCGCCGCTTTGGAAGCGGGAATACTGGCGTTGCCGATCGGAGTGCCCTGGTAAGCGGCCGGCAGAAACGCGCTGGACCAGTTTTGTACGCCGCCGTGTCCGAGAGTCGGACAGATCGTCACAAACCCTGGCAGGCTCTGATTTTCGGATCCGAGCCCGTACGTGATCCACGATCCCATGCTGGGCCGCACCTGCGTGTCGGAGCCCGTATGCATGGCGAGAAGAGCGCCTCCGTGCGCCGGGTTGGAGCCGTACATGGAACGGATGACGCAGATGTCATCGATGCAGCCGCCTACCGAGGGAAAGAGGTCGCTGACTTCGATGCCGCTTTGACCGTATTTTTTGAACTCCCACGGCGACTTCAACAGGTTGCCGGTGGCGGCAAACTGTACGCGTGGCTTGGCGAACGGAAGCGGCTTGCCATGGTCCCGGGTGAGAAGCGGCTTTGGATCGAAGGTGTCCACCTGGGAAGGGCCGCCGTGCATAAACACAAAGATCACTCGCTTGGCGCGTGGCGGGAAATGGGGCGGCTTCACCGCCAGTGGGCCTTTGGCCGCGCCTGCCGCAACGGCCGCTTCCGCCTGCTCTCCATACAGAGCCATGAACGCCAGCGCCCCGAAACCGGTGCCGCACTGCGTCAACATTTCGCGCCGGGTCGTCGGCTGTTTAAAGTGTCTGCTCACGTGGATAACTCCCTCTTCCCTCACCCATGACACATATTAGTTCACGTAGATGAACTCGTTGGATGCATAAATGATCTGACAAAAGCTTTCCCAAGCAAGCGTCTTCTGCTTCACGGGATCCGGCTCCATTGCGGCGACATGCGCGGCATACTTCGTCATATAGGCGATTGCTCGGCTCTGTTCGGTCGCGGTGGGCGGCCGGTTATAGGCCTTCATGTAGGCGGCTTTAACGCGCATGGCGTCCGTAGCGGACTTATCCGCCAGCAATGACGCAGCAAACGCCTTCGACTGTTCGATCACGAAGGGGCTATTCATCACGAATAACGCCTGGGGGGCCACCGTCGTCGAAGCGCGCTGCGCATGCGTTATGCTGGGGTCTCCGAAATCGAAGGCCTGGAACATATCGTAGAGCGCGTTCCGAATGATGGGCAGATAGATTCCCCGTCTGTGGCTATTGTACTGTTCGGCGTTTCCGGACTGATCGTTGGTCACATAGCCGTTGTCCGGCGTCGTCATCAACGTTCCGCCGATGGAATCGTCCAGCTTTCCGGCCACCGCGAGAATGGCGTCGCGGAAGGGTTCCGCCTCCAGACGCTGTCGATTCATATGCCAGTACAATCGGTTTCCCGGGTCCGCGATTTCCGCAACCGCGTTGTTCTCGGAGCTCATCTGATAGGCGCTCGATAACATAATGAGGCGGTGCATCTTCTTTACAGACCAGCCCTGCTGCACAAAGGTCGCCGCCAGCCAGTCGAGAAGTTCAGGATGGTCAGGACGGTCGCCCAGAAGGCCGAAGTTATCGGGCGTCTGAACGATCCCCTGTCCGAAATGCCCCTCCCAGATGCGATTGACCGCGACTCGAGCCGTCAGCGGGTTGGTCGAGGAGGTAAGCCATTGCGCCAGTTCCAGCCGCCCGCTATGCGTACTGTCGATAGCAGGCTGATTTTCACTGGAAATGACCGAGACAAAGTGGCGGGGCACTTCGTCACCCAGCGTCTCCGTGTTCCCACGAATATGGACGCGGACATTCTCGATTTTGCCCTCTTCCACGGCCATGACCATGACAGGCGCGGGCGCTTCCCCTTGCGCCGTTTTCACTGCGTCGCCGGCCTTCTTCACCGCGGCCTTTGCTGCATCCGAATAAAGCATTTCCGGCTTGTCGGGAATGCTCAGCAATTTGTCACCATCGTTTACCGCCGCCTGAAGGGCAACGCCATCCGCGCCTGTGCCCGTCTGGAATCGCTCGGCGATCTTCCCGGCCGTGGCCGGAAACGCCTGATCGGAAACGTTCGCGACCGCGTGCCAGCCAGCAAACTCAGGTCCGTCTTTTCTCAGTCGGAAGAAGCGGGCGGCATTCTTCAGCACGGCGGGGTTGAGACCGTACTGCGCGGCCAATTGATCCGCCGTCCGCACCGGGCCGCCACCCGGCCCGATCTTTAACGGGGGTGTGGGCACGATGAGCAGCTTATCGATATGGGGAATCGAGCCGTTGTCGTCGATGCGGATCGTATTCTTTCCCGCACGCATCGTGAAAATCCCCTGTGCTTCCCAGCGCTGCCCCTCCGGTTGAAAACTTCCGGTCACCTTTGCGGCGGCATCGGACTTCACCACGACGCCGTTGACCCACAACTGGACGGGACGGGCTTCCTGAGAGGCGTAGCGCAGTTCCAACTGATAGGATCCCGCCGACGCGACGTTGATGTCCCACTCCGCGAAGGTCGGGACCGTCACCGTATGGATGATGCCGATTCCCTTGCCGTAAGTCGTGAAATCCTTGTTAGCATTGCCGCGATCATAATTTTCCGCTTCCACCAGAATGCGTCTGGGATCACCGGGCTTTTGTGGCAGTTCCGCCACCGATTCCAGCTCTTGCGAAGGATACTGGGCCAGCGCATAGCCGGCAAGCAAATACTTCCCCGCATCCTTTCGGATGTTCGCCGCAACCTCCGCGTTCGCCTGATCGGTGGCGGTCTTTAAAGCTTTCTGAAGATCTTCCATCCGCTTTGCATAGATTTTCTGCTTTTCTTCGTCACCGGGAGTCTTTAACGGGCGCTCATTGACTCTGGCGACCGTATTCAGCGTTTCCATCGTTCTGGTGCTTTTAAAGATGCCGGCGAGCGCATAATAATCTTTGGTGGGGAACGGATCGAACTTATGGTTATGGCACCGGGCGCAGGCAACGGTCAGCCCCAGCACCGCTTTGCTGGTGACCTCGATCTGCTCGTCGATGATATCCATGACCAGCTTGGGCTTGTCCGGCTCCGCCAGCACCTTCGGTCCCAGTTCCAGGAACCCGGTCGCGGTGAGGCGCTCGTTACGTAAGGCGACGTCCTCGGTGGGCATCAGATCGCCCGCGAATTGCTCCTGAATAAACTGATTGTAGGGCTTGTCTTTGTTGTATGCCGCGACGACGTAATCCCGGTATCGGAAAGCATTTGCGAACGCCGTGTTTTCATCGAGGCCGTTGGAATCCGAATAGCGCGCCACATCCAGCCATCGACGTCCCCAGCGCTCCCCATAGTGCGGCGACGCAAGCAGATGATCGATGACCTTTTCGAAGGCGTTCGGCGCTTTGTCGGCGACGAACGCATCCGCTTCGGCGGCCGTGGGCGGAAGGCCGATCAGATCGAAGTAGGCACGCCGGATCAGCGTGCGGCGGTCGGCGGGAGCAGCAGGCTTCACCCCTTTGCTCTCCAGCTGCGCCAGAATGAAACGATCGATCGGCGATTTACACCAGGCAACGTTCTTTACTTTTGGGACCGCGCTCTTATGCACCGGCAGGAACGACCAGAAGCTTCGCATCACCGGGGTAATCTTCAAGTCCGGAGCCTGGCCACTCGCTGCGCCACCCATTGGGGCTTTTACGGTCGGCCAGGGAGCGCCCATTTTTACCCATTGCGTCAGGGCCTCTATATCGGCGGGGCGGAGCTTACCGCTGGGAGGCATCTTGATGGCGCCGTCGTAATGCACCACCCGCAAAAGGTTGCTCTTATCGATGTCGCCGGGCGCCATGGCGGGACCATGGGCGTTCCCTTTCAGCAGGCCTTCGCGAGAGTCCAGCCGAAGCCCGCCCTTCTGGTCCTTATCGCTATGGCATTCGTAACAGCTGTTCGCCAGCAGAGGGCGAATCTTCGTTTCGAAGAACGCATCCTGCTGCGGAGTAGTGGCAATCGCTTTCTCGCCGGCGGCGAAACCGCCTGTAGCGCAAAATGCGAGCAGCACGCCGCACCCCAGGAGCGAACAAAGAAAAGCTGAACGTAACGGTTTGATCACTGTCCCACCCATCATCCTGATAAATCTGGTAAGGCTCATACGAACCAATAGGATTATTATACACCGTCTGACCCGCATGGCCAGGCAAAGTTTCAGCTTTTATGGTTACGTTACCATATATGTCGTGAGACCGATGATTCCTCCGAATTGGGCTCCAAGCCACAGAACGGATTCTGCTGCTCGGAGCCCCTCCTCATTGAGCGCTCCACGCGCGTTCTGGCTGCTCGGACCTTCGTGTAACCAGGCCTACGCTCTCCCTGCGTTACGGATGCAGCAGCTTCTGAACTTCCGGTTTGGCCAGGTCCGGCGCGGTGATTACCTGGACCCCGCTATCGATGAACTTCGACGGAATAGGCTGCTTACGTATCGCGAGCAGAGCGGTCTTGACCCCTTTGTAGCCCATCTGAAATGGATCCTGAACGATCAGCGCCTGGATAGACCCCGCCTTCAGGTCACGCTCTTCATCCGCGGAGGCGTCGTAGGCAACAAGCTTTACTTTTTTGTCGAGGCCCTTGGTGACCAGCGCGCGCGCGGCTCCAACCCCGCCCGGCTCATTCGCGCCAAAGAGGCCGACGATACTTGGATGTCCGGTCATCATATTCGTGGTGACCTGCACCGCCTTGGTGGTGTCGCTATCGGTGGATAAGTTCGACACCACATGGATATTCGGAAACTTCTTGATCTCATCCAGGAAGCCCTTTTCCCGGTCGTCGGAGGAGGAGGAGCCTTTGGCGAACATCAGCACGCCGACATCTCCTTTTTCCCCAATCTGTTTCGCCAGAGCGTCTGCGGCCAGAGCGCCTCCCTTGACATTGTCCGTCGCGATATAACAGACCGAGTTTTCCGGGCTTTTGATGCCGGAATCGATCGTCACCACGGGAATCCCCTTGGCCATCGCATCCTTGCACGGCTTGTCCAGCGATTCTGCGTTCGTGGCGGCCAGGACGATGGCGTTCACGCCGCTGGTCACCTGAGTGTTCACAAGGTTGATCTGCTGACTGAAGTCCGTTTCGATCTCGGGACCCTGCCAGACAATCTTCACCTTTTCTCCCCCGGTGTTTTCTTCCGCCGCTGCGGCGTCGGCTCCCTGTTTCACCGACTGCCAGTAAGAGTTCGTCGTTCCCTTGGGGATGACGGCGATGCTTACCGGCCCCGCCGGTACGGGATTTTGTACTCCACCGACGGGGGTGGGCGGGTTAGCGTCCGGTTTGGGACATCCCAGAAGCGTGCATCCCATTCCCACGGTCAAAACGGCGCCGAGCGCCCTGAAGTGTTTACGCATAATTGTCTCTCCTTTGCAGACGTGATTCTTGCGGCCTGTAACAGCCGTTGCAATGCGCGGACTATGCCGTGCGTGTTTTCTTCTTTCCAGGTCCGTACCGGTCATAGAGGACGGCAAGAATTATAACGGCGCCGATGATGGCCCGCTGGACATCCGGCCCTATCCCACGCAGGTCACAGCCGTTCCGAATAGTAAATATCAGAAACGCCCCGATGACCGTCCCCGGAATTCCTCCCTCCCCTCCGAACAGGGAGGTGCCGCCGACGACCGTCGCCGCGACCGAGAAAAGTTCCTGTCCCACGCCCGCGTCCTTGGTCGCCACGCTGGCGTAAGAGATGTTCACGACGGCTGCGACGCCGGCCAACAGTCCGGACAGGGCAAACACGCCCGTCAGGGAACGCCTCAGATTGATTCCCGAAAGCCGGGCGGCTTCTTGATTCCCTCCTATCGCATAAATGGATCTGCCCCAGGAGGTGCGGGAAAGCAGAATGTGCATGAGAATCGCGGAGGCGATCATGATCAGGGCCGCATACGGGATCCCATCGCTGTGCGCGCCGCCAAACAGTTCCCCGGAACCGAAGACATCGAATCCCCCGGGCAGATTCCCAACCGCGATCGAGTGAGAAACGATGCCCGCGAATCCCTGAACGATTCCCAACATGCCGAGAGTCACGATGAACGATGGGATACGCCCGAACGCCACAATCAGGCCTGTCATGCTGCCGATGAGAAGGCCGGAACCACAGGCGATTAAAACGCCGCCAAGGATAGGAACATGATATTGCGTCATGGCGATAGCGGCGGCGACGCCGGAGAAAGCCATGACCGAGCCGACAGATAGGTCGATGTTCCCGGCCAGGATCACTGCGGTCTGGCCGCAGGCGAGAATCGCCACCACGGCAGCCTGAATAGCGACCTGTTTGATATTGTCTCGTGTAGCGAAGTTCGGTGAGACAACCGAAAGAATGATACAGAGGAGAAACAAAAACGACAGCGGGGCAAGCAATCCGGAAATTTTGGCCATTGCAGCCGCACGCCCGGGCGATTGGCCGGCCGAAGGGCTTTCTCCTTTTACGGACACATTCTCATCCTTTCCCTCATTTGAATAGTGAAATCATAACAGACGAAGGCGGTGCTGTCAATCGTTCACCGAACAATTGGAGGCAAACATGGTAACGATACCACATAATGATTTGAAACCGGATATTCCAGGAAGCACCTCCTGGATACCGCGTGATTAGCGTGTAACAGTAGGGAGACTGACAGATGGGAAAGTTACGGCCACCAGGGCGCCGCCTTCGGGGCGGTTTTCGTAGCAGACCCGCCCTCCGAGATCCCATTGGCTGAGGTGGCCAATGAGGTCCAGGCCGGTATTCGCCGCCGCGATGGGATCGAAATCAGAGGCGAATCCTGGGCCATCGTCGGAAACGGTCAGAATGGTGTTCTCGTCCTGCAGCGAAAGCGCCACATAGATCGCCCCACTGGCGTGTTTGAGCGCATTGCTGATAAGCTCATTCACGATCAGTCCCAGGGATGTTCCCTGGCGCGCGGTCAACGCAACATCCACGCACTCCAGGTTGATGCTCCTGTCTTTTGTGGTCTCCCGGAGCAAGGGGAGCAGTTTTTCCAGCACATCGCGGGCGGAAAGGAAGTGTGCCTGTCCGTCCTGTTTGGCTTCTTGAGTCAGGATATCATGGATTGCGGCAAGGGTGCGGACATGCCATCCGAGTTGTCGAACCGTGTCGGGTGTAATCCCTTCGGGACCGTTCATCAGAAGCATGTCGACCATCGCCGCGATAATCTGTAAATTATTCTTGACCCGGTGATGCGTCTCCGTCATGGCGCGCTTCAAGCGTTCGTTTAACGCCTCGATATGTGCCTGGTGCCGTGTCAGCACCTCCTCCGCGCGCTTCCGTTCCGCAATCTCGGCCTCCAGGCCCTGGTTCGCTACATTCAATGCGGTCGTTCGCTCCAGGACACGTCGTTCCAGCCGGTCGTTCAAGCGACGAATTTCGGCCTCCGCCTGTTTGCGCCTGCCGATCTCCGCCAGGAGCTCTTTGTTCTTGCGAGAAAGCTCCACAAAGGCCCCGACTTTGGCTTTCAGCACTTCAGGTTCGAACGGCTTAAAGACATAGTCCACGGCGCCGACGGAATACCCACGCGTGACATGGGTCTCCGTTTTATTGATTGCCGTCAGAAAGACGATCGGCGTGTGGCGTGAGCGCTCTCGTTCTCGGATTAACGCGGCCGTCTCGAAACCATCCAGGCCAGGCATCTGCACATCCAGAAGGATGACGGCGAAATCCTGCACAAGAAGATGTTTGAGCGCATCCGCACCCGAATGCGCTCGGATGAGGTTCTGCCCGAGATCCCCGAGGACGGCTTCCAGGGCCAACAGGTTCTCCGGGTGATCGTCCACCATCAGAATATCTACTTTTTCGTCGACTGACATGCACCACCTGGATTTCTGATTTACCGTCCGGAAGCGCATTGTTCCGGATCGGACACTCAGGAATCGAATTGCGCTAAAGAATTATCGGAGCGCCCCGTTCGGCTCCATAGGCAATATATCAGGCGCACTGCGGCGGCAGGACAAACGGAAAAGCGCTTCCCTGCCCGGGCTCGCTTTCCACCCAGATTTTCCCCTTGTGCGCCTCGACAACCATGCGACAAAACGTCAAACCGAGGCCCGTCGACATCTTGCGCCCCGACTTACGCGTCTCCACCTGCCCAAACTTTTCAAATATTCGGTTGAATGCTTCGCTGGGGATACCTTCTCCCGTATCTCGGATACAAAAGACGATTCCCTCGCCTTTCTCTTCCGGCTGGATCGACGCCGTGATCGTTCCGCCGGGCGGTGTAAACTTTACCGCATTGCCCAGCAGGTTTACCAGAGCACGACGCACCATTTCCTCATCGACGGAGATGAGGGGTAGATCGGGAGCCGCATCCAGAACCAACCAGAGGTTTTTCTCCTTGACCAGGCCGCGCACCTGTGCAAGCGCCTGATCGAGAAGCGCGGCCGGCTCGATGGGTCGGCAGTCAAGCTTGATGGAGCCGTCCTCCATCTTCTGGATATCCAGAAGATCATTGATCATACCCATCAAAGTATGGCCGCCCGCCAGCGATATTTCGAGAATTTCCCGTTGATCGGCATTGAGATCGCCCACGGCCTCCATCGTCTGGAGGCCCGTCAGGAAAGAAGTCAGCGGCGTCCTGAGATCGTGAACGAGCATTCCAATAAGATCATCCCGGAGTTGCTCCAACTCTTTTAGCCGTTGATAGTTCGCTTCGAGTTGTTGGATAAACCGCTTTTCGGTCTCCATCTCGGTACGCAGGAGTTGCGCTTCCCAACGCTTGGCTTCGGCGGCCAGTTCTTGCTTGTGCGCTCGCTGGCGCGCGACCTGCAGTTCCTCCGCCTGGCGCTTGATCTCCTCTGTTTTCCTGAAGAGATCGACGAACACCGTGACTTTCGATCGCAGCACTTCCGGGACGACGGGTTTGAAGAGATAGTCGGAAGCGCCCACGGCGTAGCCTCGGTGGACCTTCCCTTCTCCGATCTCATACGCGGTGACAAAAATGATGGGGGTCAGCCGGCTACGATCTCGCGCGCGGATTAACTGCGCCGTCTCGAATCCATCCATCCCCGGCATCTGGACATCGAGCAGTATGACGGCGAAGTCCTGCTGGAGAAGCTTCTTCAGCGCCTCCGGTCCGGAACTTGCCTCTACGAGGTTTGCATCGAGATCGCCGAGAATAGCATCCAGCGCCATCAAATTCTCGCGTCGATCGTCTACCATCAACACATTTACCCGGGAATGTCCTGTCATCCGTTCCGATCCTCCTGACATAACTCCACCAGGCGTGGCCCTACCTCTTGAAGAGTGAGTATCCGATCCGCTTGCACGGCGGCGAGCGCGGCGCGCGGCATCACGTTGCATTCTGCTTCGTCCGGCGACTGGACGATGAGATACCCGCCGTGGCGCTTGATAGACGCACTTCCCCTGGCGCCATCTCGGTTTGCTCCCGTCAATACGACTCCGATCACGCGGCGGGCATACGCCCGCGCAGCCGAATCGAAGAGCACATCGATGGACGGGCGCGCATAGGACACCACCCCTTCCGTGGAAAGGGCGAACGTGGCGCCCTCAATCAATAAGTGATAGTCCGGCGGCGCAAGATAGACCGTTCCTGGAAGTATCGCCTCTTTGTCCTGCGGCTCTATCACTTTGAGCGCGCACGACCGGCGCAAAATGGAGTCCAGCGCATTTCCGGATTCCGCGCCGCGGTGCTGCACAATGACGACCGGCGCCGGAAAATCACGGGGCAACGCGGAAAGTACGCTTTGTAGGGCGGTCAAACCTCCCAAGGAGGCGCCGATCACGACGATTTTGCCGGCCATTATCGCACCCGACGATATAATTTGCACGCGGGCTCGATCTGCTCGAAATCCGCCTCATGCGGCATAAACTGGAGCGACTCTTTACTGCCGACACCCAGCACTCCAAACATAGCCAGACTATCGTACA
>JBBRKX010000065.1:0-10594 GCA_038231675.1 Chthonomonadales bacterium
TCCCACTGGCCGTTGCCCAGCTCGTAGATGAGATGGTGCTCCGTCTCTTCGGACGAGACTTGGAACGTTTGATAGAAAGCGCGGTTGGCGGAATGCACGCGCAACGTGGTGTCGAGCATCAACAGCGGTTCGCGTACTGTGTCCACGATGTTCTGGGAGAACGTTTCGATCGCTTTCAGATCGGCCGCTGTCTTGGCGACCTCTTCCTCGGCTCGCCGCCGCTCGGTTACATCTTCCATCGCCAATACGAGTAACTCGCCGTGATTGCCCGCCTTGAGCTTGCGCGCATTGAGCAGCATAACGCGCCGTCCAATGACCGGAAACGTGTGAACTAACTCGAAGTCGTTGAAGACAGAGCTCTTGGGAACTACATCTTCCAGCAGCCGACGCAGGTCGGGAATGTCCCACTGGCCGTTGCCCAGCTCGTAGATGAGATGGTGCTCCGTCTCTTCGGACGAGACTTGGAACGTTTGGTAGAAAGCGCGATTGGCGGAGTGCACGCGCAACGTGGTGTCGAGCAGCAACAGCGGTTCGCGCACTGTATCGACTATGTCCTGAGAGTAGGTTTCAAGTGGCATGGCGGTTTCTCGTTCGTCCTTCGTTCAGGCGGCGCCGATGGATGAATGACAACGCAGGACGCTCGAACGGGCAACCCGGCGGTTTGAATGGCGGCCTGGTGATATTCGGGTCAAACTGTTGTCGATGGACACGTTATTTCCCCTCCGAACTCATCTAGAAGACAACGGCTGTAATGTCGTCACGCGACCGCGTGGCGTTGGCCCCGAGTTCGAAGACTTCAGAATACAAAGAGCCGTTGGGTGCACTAAATGAGCATGTCCAACGGCCTATGCCTGTCAAGCGCTATTTGGCAAATCGTTCCGCTCTTCGCGGCCAATATCAAAATACGAAAACCCATAGCGTAAGTTCCGATGAATCCGCCTCCGTTCGCCTTGATCGGCAATCCCATCACGGTTACGGTAACCGCCGCAGCCGGGCAGATCACTACTACACCGTCCGCCAGAAGATCCGGGCCAAACTCTCTGCGCGAGTTTGTTCATACCGGATGCGTGTATATGGCGTTTTTGTACACGAAACTTACTTGCTTTCCATCCGGCAGCCAACGCAGATCTCGCGGCCAGGAGTATCCCTTGCCTGTCTTGACCATTTCTGCCGACCCGAGCGGGCGTGAGTGTGCTCCATCGGCATCTGCAGCATAGAGAGTGTACAGCCTCGTGAGGCCGCGTCCCTGTTCCAATATCCAGGCCAGCCGGTCTCCCTTCGGCGAAAGCTTTACGTCTGAAACACCAGAGGATGCAGGGATTGGCAGTCTCAGTTTCCGCGCTGTTACAGTGTCCGCATCCAGGCTGACAAGCGACATGACCAGCTGTTGGACGAGCCTGTCGCTTTGTCGGGATGATGTGTGCATCACGATGGTTCCGTCTTGGCGAATGCCGACCGGCAACCCATCTCCCAATCCGCTAATATGAACGGTTCTAACCGGAGCCGCCTTGTCGAGCACGTATACATGTGCAAGGTGAATGGAGTAGACGCGCTTTGCATAGCGGCTAACCAATTCGACCCAATGATGGCTATCCGGCACCCGGAGCGCATTTCCGGGAAGGGCAGCAAACTCACTGTCCGGGTCCGGGCCCAGCGGCCACTTCTGCTGCTGCCCATTAAGCGTGGAAGCAACCCACTGCTTTATGCCAGGAAGAGAAACACCGCTGCTCCAGAGCAGCCACTTGCCATTCGGCGACATAGCGGCCGTGGGCGGGAGGTATTGCATCTCCCACCTCGGAGATCCTTCGAAGGTGACCCTCCTCCGGCCGCCTTCCATTAACGGGCTGTTCTTGTCGTTGAACGCCTGCGGAAACGTTTGCCAGCCTGTGCGCGCGTCCACCAAGACCGCTCGGAAAACGGTCTTGCCCGGAGCGCGACGCAGAATCAAGAGCGTGCGGCCATCATGCCAGAAGTAGGATTCATCTAAGCTGTCCGAGTTTGCCGCAGTTCTATGCGCCGTATGCATCAGGTTGGAGGCAGCCACTTTTGCGGCGTCGTTCGCTTGCCGGCCGGCAGAGTTATCGCCATCAGCCCGTGCATCGGAATCCTTTGGCAACATTGCAGCGAGACAGCCTGCCCCTGCCAGCCTCAACATGTAGCGCCGATTCATTTGAGTCACTTTGCTCTTCACCTTTGCTACTGTTCGCACTAGCAGCCTCGCTTCATTTCCGCTCCGCCAGGCTATGTCCCGAACAGGCGCTCCCTCACCTCTCGCGCAATCTGCAGATTCTCATCGGCGGGGATAACCCACACCTGCACGGCGCTCTCGTCTCCACTAATTCGCGCCGGTGCGCTTGTCTCTTCCGCGCGGTTGCGCTCCTCCTGCAATGTGACGCCGAGAATGCCCAACCGCCGGCAGATGCGCTCCCGCATGGAGGGGGAGCGCTCCCCGATTCCGCCGGAGAAGGCAAGGGCGTCCAGCCCTTCCAGAGCGACCGTATACGCGCCGATAGTCTTGGCGGCGCGATAGGCGAAGACCTCCAGCGCCAGCTCCGCCCGTGCGTCGCCGTCCGTCGCCGCCGGCTCCAGATCGCGCAGGTCGCTGCTGCGCCCGGAGATACCCAGGAGACCGCTCCGGCGATTAAGTGTGTCGTCCACCTCCTCGGGCGACATGCCCACCGTTCGCAGCAGGTAGAGCAGCAGGCCGGGGTCCACGTCGCCGGAGCGGGTTCCCATTACCAACCCCTCCATGGGGGTCATGCCCATGCTCGTATCGACGCTGCGCCCGTCCCGCACCGCGCAGAGGCTCGCGCCGTTTCCCAGATGACAGGTAATGCAGCGACTTTCCTGCCCAACCTTGCCGATGCACTCCAGCAGCCGTTCCGCGACATACCGATGGGCGATTCCGTGGAAGCCGTAGCGGCGCAGCCCGTGCTGTTCGCACACCTCGTATGGCAGGGCGTAGGTGCGGGCGACCGAAGGGAGCGATCTGTGAAACGTGGTATCGAAGACCGCGACTGCGGGCACATCCGGCAGCAGGCGAAGGCAGACGGTGAGAACATCGGCGGAAGCAGGATTGTGCAGCGGCGCCAGCGGGCTCAATTCACGAATGCCTTCAATAACGGAAGGCGTCACGCGCGTCGGCTCCACAAATCGATCTCCGCCATGTACCACGCGGCAGCCGATGGCATGAATGGCGGCGGACGGACCTGCTTCCTGGGCGATGACAGCTTGCATCCGCTGCAACACAATCTCCGCACCGTGACTCGGAGTGGCCGCCTCCATGCTCTCGCGCTGCGCCGGCTGTCCCGCCGCTTCCAACCTAAACTCCGCCTGTTGCGACCCCAGCCGGTCTATGATTCCCCCGGCAAGAAGCTTCGG
This sequence comes from Chthonomonadales bacterium, assembly GCA_038231675.1. Lineage (GTDB taxonomy): Bacteria > Armatimonadota > Chthonomonadetes > Chthonomonadales > Chthonomonadaceae > JBBRKX01. Next base: position 3,382 of record JBBRKX010000065.1, read on the forward strand.
ATCTGATGCGTCCGACCCCTTTGAAAAGTCGTACAGTCCGAACTTCAGCGAGGAGCTTCCCGGATCGAGAACCAGAATGTTAAAGCTCATATCAGTACGGCCATTTCCAGTCGCGGATTTCGGGCAGATCGTCCCCATGCTCGCAGATGTACTGCCTGTGCTCAGTCAGCCTGTCGCGCATAAGCTGTGTGACGTTGGCGGCAGAGACACCGAGCTTGGGCACCCGCTCGATAACATCCATCACCAGGTGGAAGCGATCAAGGTCGTTCATGACGACCATGTCGAATGGCGTGGTCGTGGTTCCCTCCTCCTTGTATCCCCGAACGTGCATATTGGCGTGGTTAGTCCGTCGGTAGGTTAGGCGATGGATTAGCATCGGATACCCATGATAAGCAAAGACGATGGGCTTGTTGGTCGTAAAGATGTTATCGAAGTCCATGTCTGAAAGGCCGTGCGGATGCTCGGTTTTCGGTTGGAGCGTCATCAGGTCCACTACGTTCACGACGCGAACCTTGAGATTGGGGAAGTGTTGGCGGAGAATGTCCACCGCCGCCAGGATCTCCAGGGTTGGCACATCCCCTGCGCAGGCCGTCACTACGTCGGGCTCGCTCCCCTGATCGCTGCTGGCCCAGTCCCAAATGCCGATGCCCGCCGAGCAATGCTTGATAGCGGTATCCATATCCAAATACTGCAATTCAGGCTGCTTCCCGGCCACGATGACGTTGACATAGTGACGGCTGCGCAGGCAGTGGTCGGTGACCGAGAGCAGCGTGTTGGCATCCGGGGGCAGGTAGACGCGCACAGTATCGGCCTTTTTGTTTACAACGTGGTCAATGAAACCGGGGTCCTGATGCGATAAGCCGTTGTGGTCCTGCCGCCAGACGGGAGAGGTAAGCACGTAGTGGAGGGACGCGACGGGCCGTCGCCAGGGGAGGTGACGAGTGGTTTTCAGCCACTTGGCGTGCTGGTTGAACATTGAATCGACAACGTGGATGAATGCCTCGTAGCATGAGAAGAAGCCATGTCGGCCGGTGAGCAGATAGCCCTCCAGCCAGCCCTGGCACGTGTGCTCGCTGAGTATCTCCATTACTCGCCCGTCCGGGGCCAGGTGATCATCCTCCGGCAGACGCTCCGCGTCCCAGGCCCGGTCGGTTACGCTCAGAAGCGCGTCCAGTCGGTTGGAATTGTTTTCGTCGGGCGAGAACACTCGGAAATTGCGGCTCTCTAAATTAAGTTTCATCACGTCCCGAAGGAAGCCGCCAAGTACCCGTGTCGCTTCGGTCGAGGTCGCGCCGGGCTTTTCCACAATTACGGCGTAGTCACGGAAATCCGGCATGAACAGGTCTTTCAGAAGGAGTCCGCCATTCGCGTGAGGGTTGGCTCCCATTCGCCGCTCGCCAATGGGCGCGAGCTTCGCCAACTCGGGAAGGAGTTTGCCGTTCGCGCCGAAAAGCTCCTCCGGCTTATAGCTGCGCATCCAGTCCTCTAGAAGAGTGATATGCTCTGGCTTGCTCATGTCCGAAATCGGAACCTGGTGCGAGCGCCAGGAGCCTTCACTCTTCTTGCCGTCCACTTCCTTCGGCCCGGTCCAGCCTTTGGGCGTTCGAAGGATAATCATCGGCCACGCGGGCCGCTCAGTGCCGCCGCCTTCCCGCGCCGTCTTCTGGATCGCCTGAATTTCGCCAACCACCGTCTCAAGAGTCGATGCCATCTGCTGATGAATGCGCTGCGGGTCGTCGCCCTCGACGAAATGCGGCTTGTATCCGTAGCCGATGAGCAGACTGTTCAGTTCGTCGTGGGGAATGCGCGCCAGCACGGTCGGATTGGCAATTTTATAGCCGTTCAGATGCAGGATAGGCAGCACGGCGCCATCCGTGACCGGATTCAGGAACTTGTTGCCGTGCCAGCTCGCCGCCAGCGGCCCCGTCTCGGCCTCTCCATCGCCGATGACGCAGCAAGCCAGTAGGTCGGGGTTGTCGAAGACGGCTCCATAGGCATGGGAAAGAGCGTAGCCCAGCTCGCCTCCCTCATGGATCGAGCCTGGCGTCTCAGGCGCGGCATGACTGGGGATGCCTCCTGGGAACGAGAACTGGCGGAACAGCCGTCTCAGGCCCTCCACATCCTGCGAGATGTTCGGGTAGACCTCGCTATAGGTTCCTTCCAGGTAGGTGTTGGCGACCAGACCAGGGCCGCCGTGACCGGGCCCGGCGATGTAAATTGCGTTGAGGTCGTGCTTCTTGATGAGGCGGTTAAAGTGAACGTAGATGAAGTTCAGTCCTGGCGTCGTGCCCCAGTGCCCGAGCAGGCGTGGCTTTACGTGTTCTCGTTTCAGCGGCTCCTTCAAGAGCGGATTATCCAGCAGATAGATCTGGCCGACGGAGAGATAGTTTGCCGCCCGCCAGTAGGCGTTCATATTGTGCAGCTCTGTGGGATCGAGCACGTTCCGGTTCTGTGAAGTATTTTGTATAGTATCACGCGCAGTGACGGAAGACGGAGACGATGCCGCAGGAGCGGAGGATACCGGCGTGGTCAGGTTGGACATGGACTTCTCCTTCACAGAAAGCAGGTCAGGGCAAAACAGGTCCGGTCGCCACATCTCCAGTTATCTCAAGTTATTAGGAAGAGAGTGGTGAACAGCAAGATGCATCAAAGCACGGGACGGGAACGCCGGCGGTCGATTTCATGCTACAGAATGGCGAAGTTATTCTCCTAATTGAGAACGAGGGCGTGGATTTCCAAAGAACTTCAACCCGCACGCAGCTGGTACAACCGGAATGAGCTTCCAGTACATCCTCCAGCCGTTGCCGAATCGTCCTCACAACGGTACCGCCTCACGAAGGATTCACTCGCGATATTCTGGTTTCAACCCCTGCTCGGTGGCGACATCGACGGGCCTGCCGAGGAACTCTTCCAGTTCCAGCTTGAGCGCGGCATGGTCCAGAAGACTGCGGCCTGGCTCCAGGACGACTAGGAGATTGATGTCACTGATGTCTATGTCTTCGCCTCTTGCTATCGAACCAAATAAGCGCACGTTCCGTGCCCCTTGACGCGAGGCTATTGCTACGATCGCGGAGCGGTTGGCTTGAACAACCTCATGTACTTGCAATTCAGGACCTCCATTACTTCAAATGTATCACACAATCATATCACCGCACGAAATGTGGTGAACCCGTTGGTGAGACATTTAGTGAACAAATTGTCGGTTGGTTTTATCCGAGAAGTTGGCTCGCAAACTCCTACCGTGGGACGTATCCAGGCCTTGAGCTCAGTCGTTCCTGTTTGTAGACCTGATTCAGGAAATGGCCGATTTGGCTGCGAGCCTCTAATAGATTCGCATAATCTGAGAGATAGACCTCCTCGTATTTGAAGGTCTTCATAAAACTCTCCGCCTGGGCGTTGTCGTAAGGGTTCCCCCGGCGGCCCATGCTGATCGTGATACATACTCCTTTTAGAAGGTCCGTGTACTCGATGGCTGCGTACTGAACGCCACGGTCCGAATGGTGAACCAGGCCAGTCTTGATCTGACGGGCGGATAGCGCGATGTTAAGAGCGCCGACGGTAAGAGCGGTATCGATCCGCCGGGATAGCTCGCAGCCGATCACCCGGCGGCTGTAGGCGTCCAAGATGACGGCCAGATAGATGAGCTCACCGCATAATCCCGCCGGGCTCATTCATCGATGACTCGCTCTGGCTCGCAAGTGAATCTTCGATTCCAGGCACAGTGTGGACAGCCGCACGGGAACTCGCTGGAAGCCGTGAAGGTTCTTCCGGACCAGCAACCCGTAGCCGAACCGTCGTCCTGATTTCGGATTCTCAGGACTCGCCTTGACAATGAGTACAATACGAGATAGAATAGGACCGATGATGCGGGGTGGAGCAGTCCGGTAGCTCGTCGGGCTCATAACCCGAAGGTCACAGGTTCGAGTCCTGTCCCCGCTCTTCTTAAGCCGCCCACCCGGGCGGCTTTTCCTTTTGTTCCTCCCATCTTCATCGCCCTCGCCCCCTCCTCAACGAACAGATTGTAGCAGCGGTGTGTGTTGCAAATGCAGTGGCAATTCCATGTTATTTCCGGTTGCAATTGCTCCAGTTTCGAAGAATTCCGCTTGACCACAGCAAAGACAAGTGACAATTGGATAGGGCGAACATTGACGCCGAACCCGGACGCGCGTTCTTCCGGCCAGTCTTCTTACAGATTCTGCCAGGTGGTACACTTACCGCAAAGGCGGTGGTTGGCGGGTCAAATACGGAGGACAACTCGGATGCAAAGTTACTGGATGAAAGCATGGTTGCTGGTCGCGGGCGTCATTGGCCTTGTCCTCGGCCACTCCGAGAGCATGTTGCACGCGCAGAAACCTGGACGCTGGAAGGTGGGAACGCCGTCGAGGTAGAAGAGTGCTTCTTGCAATGTGCGAAGGCCATTATCCGTTCAAAGCTCTGGGAAAGCCGCGAAGGAAGCTGCGAGTCGCAGTTGCCTTGCTTCGCCGAGATGCTAATCGATCAGACAAAATTCGAGGGGGAAACAGTGGAGTCTTTGCAGCGGCAAATCGAGGATTCCTACGCCAATAACCTCTACTAGTGCAAGAAAGATTCCGCCATGGATTCGAAGAATAGCCGACGAGATTTCCTGAAACTTAGTGCTGGATTCGGAGCCGCAGCTACGATTGGCAGAACGGGATCGATGTCAATAGGAATGGCGTCAAGTGGCAAAGTGGCGACGGGCGTAAAGCCGATGGCGGTGGTCCGCGTGGGCTTCGTCGGGGTCGGAGTCAAGGGATCGGAGCATCTTGCAAACTTGTTGAGCCTGCCCGGAGTGGAACTCCGCGCTGTGTGCGACATTCGCGAGGAGGCCTGCACGAATGCGCAGAAGATGGCGGAAAAAGCCGGCCAGCGGAAACCGACCGTCTATTCCCGTGGCGACCACGACTTCGAACGCATGTGCGCGACTGAGGAACTTGACCTCGTGTATACCGCCACACCCTGGGAATGGCACGTTCCGGTTTGCCTCACTGCAATGCGGAGCGGAAAGCACGCCGCCACCGAAATTCCCGCCGCTATCACTTTGGACGACTGCTGGCAGCTCGTCGAAACCTCGGAGAAAACCCGCAAATATTGCTGCATGATGGAAAACGTGAACTACATGCGCGAAGAGATGGCGATCCTCAATATGGTACGCAAAGGACTCTTTGGCGAACTGGTCCACGCCGAGGGCGCATACGAGCACGACACCAGATACTTGAAGATCAGGGACTACGGGGACGGGCTTTGGCTGGGCGAGCATCACGCGAAGCGGAACGGCAATCTGTATCCGCCGCACGGTCTGGGACCGATCGCGTGGTGGCTGAACATCAATCACGGCGACCGTCTTGACTATCTGGTCTCCATGAGTTCCAACGCCCGCGGCCTGGATCTCTATGCCAAAGAACATCTTCCCGTAGACCATCCAAAGCGCATCAAGAAATACATCAATGGGGACGTTAACTCCAGCCTTATTCGGACCGTGAACGGGCTGACCATCATCCTTAAACACGACTCGGATTTGCCGCGCCCTTACAGCCGCGGACACCTTGTGCAAGGGACGCGGGGAATCGTGCGGCGGTGGCCGGAGATGAAGGTTTGCCGGGAACGAGAAGGCGAAAATCAGCTCTGGGAACCGGGCGAAAAATTTCTGGCCGAGTATGAGCATCCGCTTTGGAAGCAGGCGCTGGAGCGGGCTTTTCGGAAATCAGGCAACACCACCGATCCCGTCCCCACGGGCGAGGCGGCGGCGAAACTCAGCGCGTCCATTACCGGAGACTATCTCGAGGACTTTCGCCTGATTCAAGCATTGCAAACCGGTGTGCCACCAGACTTCGACGTCTATGATGCCGCGACCTGGAGCGTCGTGTCCGCTTTGAGCGAAAAGTCAGTCGCCAGCCGCAGTCGCCCCATGGATTTTCCTGATTTCACCAGGGGGAGGTGGAAGACGAACCAGCCCGTCCGGATAATGGGGGTGTAGAAGGCCGTGGTTGGACAGCCACCACATTGAACGAAGGAGAGGTCCATGCGCGCGTTGAGTTTTGCAGCACTTACTTGCCTCCTCGGAGGGATGACTAGAGTGGCATCTGCCCTGGAGGTCTCAGTCAAAGACTACGCAGCCAGAGGCGACGGCAAGACCGACGACCGTCTGGCTATACAAGCTGCTATCGACGCCGTGAGCAAGGCTCTGCATCGCGCGCGGGGTCTTGCCGACGCCAAAGACGGTGGTTGGCGGGGTCGAATACGGAGGACAACTCGGATGCAGAGTTACTGGATGAAAGCATGGTTGCTGGTCGCGGGCGTCATTGGCCTTGTCCTTGGCCACTCCGAGAGCACTTTGCACGCGCAGAAACCTGGACGCTGGAAGGTGGGAACGCCGATCGTCACCTACTGGGCGGGTCCCGCGATGACCGACGCCGCGGCGCGGCAGCTAGCGGAAGGGGGCTGGAATGTGGTCTGGTGCGGCGAGAAGGAGCTGGACGTCGCGCAGCGCCACGGACTGCGCGCGCAGCTCACCGACCCCCTGCTGGCGCCCGAAGCGCTCGCCGACCCGGCCAAGCGTGAGGCGCTCGACGCGCTGATCTCCCGCGTCCGAAAGCATCCGGCACTCTACTGCTACTTTATCACCGACGAACCCGACGCGGGCAGATTTCCGGAGCTGAGCAAGCTCGTCGCCTACCTGAAAGAAAAAGACCCGAAGCACCTTGCTTACATCAATCTCTTCCCCACCTACGCCTCAAACGAGCAGCTCGGGAACCGCGGAGACACGGTAACGGCCTACAAGGCGCACCTGAAACAGTACGTCGAGGTGGTGAAGCCGGCGCTGATCAGTTATGACCACTACCAGTTTGCAGCGAAGTCGGATTTGCCGGACTATTTCCTAAACCTCGCGCTTGTGCGGAATGCCGCGATGGAGGCTGGGGTGCCGTTCATGAACATCGTGCAGGCCTGCACCTGGCACCCCAGCATGCGCGAACCCACGCAGTCGGAGATGCGCTACCTGATTTACACGTCGCTTGCGTACGGCGCGATGGGAATATCCTATTATGTCTACGTGCATCCCGGCCACTCGCCCGGCATCGCCACGCTGGACGGCAAGACCACGCACGTCTACGACTGGTTAAGGACGCTCAATCCGGAGTTCACGGCGATCGCGTCGGAGGTTCAGCCGCTCCGCTCAACCGGGGTCTTCCACGCA
>JBBRKX010000066.1:0-10544 GCA_038231675.1 Chthonomonadales bacterium
AGATCCGTTCGGTTATATGGTGGGTACACCTTCAGCTCCGCCGCCGCTGTTGCGGCGGCGTCCGGGCGGATATCCACCCACGCGACCAGCTCTGTCTGGTCGCATTCCTGGAGGTTCTTCCCCCAGGCCTTTCCCATGCCCCCGGCGCCCACAAGCAATGCTTTGAAATTCATGGCAACTCCTGTACTTTCCGGTGCAAAGGCAAAACCGCTCCAGACTGGAGCGGCCTCTATGAGCCGCAACCTGGGCCAGCGTCCGGCAAGCGCAAAATCTTCTGATCACTATTTTGGGCGGAACCAACCTGTGGGTGATTGTACGCAGGTGGAAGTTGCGTAGCGCTCTTTCGGGGGAGAGTATGCCCATGCTACTCCATTGGATATCACGCGCCGTACTTCGGCCTGATGATAAACGGGATACGTTTCATGACCCGGACTGAAGTAGAAGATCCTTCCCTGCCCGCGCGTAAACGTACAGCCGCTTCGAAACACTTCGCCGCCCTGGAATGAGCTGATAAAGATCAGCTCGTCGGGCTGAGGGATGTCGAAGAACTCACCGTACATCTCTTGTTGGGGAATCACGAATACCGGAGGAACACCTTGCGTGATCGGATGGCCCGGATTTACCGTCCAGACGGTTTCGCTGTCGTCGTCTCGCCAGCGGAGCGCACAGGTCGTGCCCATCAGCCTTACGAAGATTTTCGACCAGTGCCCGGAATGGAGAACAATGAGACCCATGCCGGAAAGCACGCGGTTATGGACCTTATCCACGATGTCGTCCGAAACAAGATGATGGCCCGCATGCCCCCACCATGTAAGCACATCGGTGTTGGCGAGGACCTCGTCCGACAGCCCATGCTCCGGCTGATCCAGGGTGGCGGTCCGTACGACCACACGGTCACCCAGATGCTCGCGTATTCCGTCCGCAATGGTCGTGTGCATGCCGCCGGGGTAGTGCACGCGCACCTCTTCATGCGACTTTTCGTGAATGTTCTCGCCCCATACCGTGACCCGGATTTTCGCCTCAGACAATGTCGAAGTCTCCTTTTATGATATCGAACAACGCGACAACAAACAGTGTGTGCCTATTCCCCGCTAGACTCGGAAGTTCCTTGTGCTCGCGCGTGGCATACACATTTTTTCATGCGATGGCAAATAAGTTATGGTTTGCGTCTCTTGCGTCGGCTTGTGGAACGCGCTACATCGACGCAATTATTCCCATGAGGCCGGGCAAAGCAGATAAAGCCGCGCATTATCGGATATAATAGGGTTCCGGTGTTGGGACAGGCGCGAGAACGCACGTGGTAACATCGACAAGCACAAGACATGGGCCTTCAAATGGCTGTCCACGACGGCGCCCAACTATGTCGGACGACCACACGTGGAGGCGGTACATCCTAGATTCCGTTACCTCTTCCGTCCAATTGCTTGGCCAATCCACAGCCTGATGCCGCTGACCTGACGATGGCGGTATTACCGGACTGAAGTTTTCAAGGCACGAGAACATTGCATACCCTGTGGTCTACGCTGATTACGTTGGGGACGAGCGCGGCCGGCGCGATAGTCCTGATCCTTGCGGGATCGGGCGCCATCGCGTACCTGGCTACGCATCCCCCAAGAAGACGGCTCAAGCGCTCGCCGGATGGTTTCGGCGCGCCGTTCGAGAACGTTACTTTTTCATCCATCGATGGCGTAAAGCTTTCGGGTTGGTTTGTACCCGCGCGCGTCGAGCCCAATGGCGAGTATCCGGCTCGCGGCGTGGTGATCCTGTGCCACGGCATGCTCCACAATCGCGTGGAAGGGCTTGCCTGGGCCGGGCCAATCTGGCAGCGCGGCTTCGCCCTCTTATTATTCGACTTTCGCGCTCTTGGCCGGAGTGGAGGCGATCTATGCACCGCCGGATACCTGGAGACGCAGGATCTCAAGGGAGCGGTCGAGTATCTGGCCACGCGCCCGGACATGAAGGATGTTCCTATCGGCGTTTTTGGGTTCTCCATGGGGGGCGCCACGGCTATCCTTGCGGCGGCGGAGGAAGAACGGATACGCGCGGTTGCGACTCACGGCGCGTTCGCAACCCTTGAGCGGGCGATCGTTCAGCGTTATCGACATCATTTTGGACCCCTTGCGCCTTTTGCCGCGCAAGCCGGATTGCTGCTCGGCAGGTGCCTGCGATGGTTCCCCGTTCCTGCTACTTCCGTCGCGCCGATCAATGCGGTCTCCCGTATTGCACCCCGGCCGCTTTTACTTTTACACGGCGGCCGCGATCGTGTCGTCCATCCAGCGGACGCGCAGGACCTTCACGATGCGGCGGGCTACCCCAAAACCCTTCACGTTCTTCCGCGGTCCGGGCATAAGAAGATCTACCGTCCGCTTCGCCAGGAGGCGAGGGAACGGGTGGCAGACTTCTTTTGTGATACGCTCGCCCGGCCGCGAAACCATTCCAAGGAAAGTCCCGAAGCCAATGCGTGACCGACTCGCCGCAACGTTCTCCATGCGCAAAACCGTCCTCTATTTTTTTGCTTCCTGCGCTCTTGTTTCCGTTGCTGCGGCGCAAAACCAGCGGCCACATGGAGCGAAAGCACCTCCCAGAATCAAAGCGTCGGATGTCAAACCGCGCTCAGCGGTGACCCCTTTTCCTCGCCTGCCGTCCGGAAAATTCGTCGGTCCATCCTTGCTTTATGGTCCGCCTTCCCCGGCATCCGTGCGCTCCAAACAGGGTACCGCTCCTTTCGATGTGAACGGTCTTTTCTTACTCCCTTTGCCGCCGGTCGTCCCGCCACCGCCTCCGGTTCGCCATGTCTCCTGGAACGCAACGCTGCCCGCGAACGTGGTCGCAAAAGCAACGCGCATCGAGATCGATGCAAATGATATCGTAGGCGCTTTTCCCACTATAATACGCGGTGTTATCGGCAATGGAGGAGGTCTGAGAGTACCGGAAACGGCATGGGGCGCCACCAGCGCTTATCTCAAGGCGCTCAATGCCCCGCTGCTGCGCCTCGAACCCTTGACGGAAAGCCGATCGGTTGGCGTCGACGATGCGGGGAACGCGGTCCTCCATTGGGCGGGGCCGGACGCTATCCTGAGCCGGGCCGCCACAACGTCGGCGGCCGTGGTATTCCGAATTTCACCGCCCAACCTGGAGCCGGACAAATGGGCGGCGTTTACGCTGGATGTTATGCGGCGGTACGGCGCAAATGCAAGGTATGGAGTCGCGCGTTGGGAACTCGCCTGTCGCGCGGATGAGGTAGGGCGTTTCTATCCCGCCTTTGCCCGCACGGCGAGAGCGGTTACTCCCGCCACGCCAGTGGGATTGGGAGTCGCGTTTGGAGACCCGGTGGATGCGGCACGCAACCTCGCCGATGCATGTGGACTACATCATGTGGAATGCGATTCATTTTCCTGGATCGTGTCGGAGGATGGACCCGCTCCGCAAACCGTCCCGCGTATTCGCACGGCTTTTATCCGCGCGAATGAGTTGAAAGGCACGACGCTGCTTCCGGAAGTCGGCCATGGACAAAGCACATCGGAAGCCGCGGAAGGACCACGGATGGTCTCGCTGTTGGTTCATCTCGCGGAACTTGCGTCTCCGGCGAGCGCCAACCCTCTTCTTGGGGCGCTGGCTCCCTGGCCGGAGCCGCGAGAGGCCGGTGGGAGCGGGACTTCCGTGGAAGCGGCGCTTCCGGCCCTGAATAGGATGGCGGGAGCGAGGCTGAATGCGGCCGCCAGGGGGGACGGAGTGCGCGTGCTGGCCACCAGAACGTCCGAAGGCCTCGCCGTGCTCCTATGGCGTGACGACCGTGGAGCGGAAGACCGACTCGCGATGCTGCACATAAAGAATATGGCCGCTTCCCCCCTGGCCGGAATGCGATTGGAAAGATACGAGGCGGCGGACGGGCTATTTCGATTGGATTCCTCCGGACGTCCTCCTACCTCAGACTCATGGACCCCTGCGGCGGCAGCCGATGTGATGGGAGAGGGGACGGAACTGGAGGCTCCCGTTGTGTTGGGGCCCAATACCGTTACCCTCGTCCTGTTACGCCCTTCGAATCGACCAGGGATGCAGATAGAACTGGCGGCGCCTCGCTTCGCATTGGAAAACGGTCGGAGCTTCGAGGTCACCGCGACATTGAAAAACAATTCTCAAGGCGGCTTGCCGGCAGCTCTGGCACTGAGCCAGATGGGCGGCAACCTTCTTGTCGCCTCTTCGAATCGCCTTTCCGCCGGCATTCTGGCGCCAGGGCGGTCCGCCACGTTTCACATAAGACTTACTGCGGCGGCCGTTGCGCGCGATCGGCTTGTATTTTTGAATGCCTCCTCTCCGGAGGGAAGGGCCTCTCTGACTTTTAAACTCTCTGGATCCCTGGAGGCGAAGCTCGATACGCCGCGAATCGGCGTCGCTGCCGCGGGCAATCGGGCGGAAGCCGCCGTCCACTTTGTAAACTCGGGAACCGCTCCTCTGCAACTTGCGATGCGCGCTTTGTCTGAAACGGAGAAACCTGCAGAATTGTTTGAAGTTCCCGCGAAATCCACGCTGATACGCCGCCTGACCGTTGTCACTCCTGGGACGGATCCCGGCATTTACCCTGTCGATATTGAGGTCTCGGACGCCGCCGGACCCGTTCGGGCGTTTCGCGTATGGGTGGGGGTGCCGGTGTCGTGCCGATACACTGCAGTCAAACCCTCATTCACTGGGGATCGCGGCGAGTGGGCGGATGGAGACTATATCGGGTTGGGAAGGAAAGAGCAGGCGCATGGCAAACTCTGGAATGGGCCAGCGGACCTATCGGCGATCCTCTACACGAAATGGGACGCACTTTTTCTTTACTTTGCCGGTGCGGTGACCGACGATGTATTCCGTCAGCCGTTTGGCGCGGCTGAGATGTGGAAGGGCGATTCCGTTCAGCTCGCCGTGCGCGCCGGTGAGGGAGATGCACCAACCGCAACGCGCTATGGGCCGGGAGACTTCGAGTTCGGCGTCGCCCTCGTGAAGGGCACGCCCACTCTGTACCGCCTTGCGGGAGGACCCGGAGTGCGGCCAGGAAACGTATCCGGGGGACGTGTGGCCGCGCATGCCGTACCCGGGGGAGTATTTTACGAAAGCGCTATTCCGTGGACGGAACTCGGTGTTTCGCCTAAAGCCGGGATGGAACTAGGGATTTCCATTGTCGTGAACGATAACGATGGGGGCGGGCGCGGTTACATGGAGTGGGGCGGCGGCGTGGCCGGTACGAAGAGGCCGGGAGTCTTTCCTCCGCTCCGATTAGTGCGTTAAACGGACTGCCGGGATGCGTGCAGCGTCCCGGCAGCCGGGAGTACATCACTGTGCGGCGTCGGTATATTCCCCGCGCTGTTGAGCACGGACCTCCTTGAGCATGCAGTTTGCCGCGAGGCAAAAGCAAACGATGGCCGGCGCCCAAACAACGATCAAGCTTATGATCGGTATGAATAGACTGATCAATCCTTGGAAGTGTGGAAGCAACAGGAGCCAGCTTCCGGCTGCGGCAAACCGAAACGCCTTCCGCGCGTTTCGCCCGCGGCACCTGCCGGACGCCCAATACAGCGCGGCGCCTGCGGCAATGGGACCCAACCATTCGAACATTTAATTTCTCCTTTACTTCGACCCGACTTACGGCGGGAAGCACCGGGACAAGCGAAAATAGCGCCATGCTGCCGACGGCGGGGAATCGTGCGGCATAATAGTGCGTATGACGTTTCAAACCAACTACGAGTGACTCAGGACGATGGCGTCAGGGATTTCCATTTTTCAATCGAGCATTCTTCGCGTCCGATTTCGATTCCTGCGGGCTGCGGCTGCGGGAATCGAAAAATTATAGCCCGGTGCGTTTGCACGCACCGGGCTTCAGCAGGCGAACAGGACGGTGTCCCGTTCATGACCAGCCTCACTCTTGCCGCGCTACAGGAGCGCGAAGGGAGTGACGCGAAGGCTAAAACAGGCTAGGCCGCCTGCTCACCTCGTTGACTATAATCCATATCAGCCACCACCTCCTTCTTTGTCTGGTTATATTATCCCAGCATTCCGCGCGGGAGTCAAGAGGGCGCGTCGTGGTAAACAACATACTGTAATTGTACGTTCGCTGTTGAAGCACGGATGGTGCGGGAAAGGGGTGGTTATGGAAATCGCGGTGCTTGCGGAAGACGACATGGAAGCGGCGTTTCGCATCTGGGCGAGCGCCTTCAATCAGGGAAGCCGAGCCTCCATTTCAGGATGGCGTGAAGATCTCAGCCGGAAGACCGGGCACACGGCCCTGGGAATCAAGGCTCCCGGATTGATGGCCTGCCTCCTGATTATTGATTTCGAAATTTACTTTGGGAAAAGCGCCACGGTCGCCATGGGAGGAATTGCGGCTGTCGCCAGTCTCGCGGAGGCGCGCGGCCGAGGGTACGCGGGCGCGCTCCTGCGCAATGCGTTGGAAAGAATGCGTGATCGAGGCCAGGCGTTTTCCATGCTGTTCCCATTCAGTTGGGATTACTACCGGCGCTTCGGCTGGGACTGGATCGGTGAGCAAAGACGTTATTCCGTGCCAACACATATCCTCAAGCCCAGTCCTGAGACGGAATATGTTCGGGCCGCAGGTGCTTCGGATCGTTCGATCATCGAGACACTCTACACGGAATATGGGCGTCGCTATCGCGGGCCAATCCTTCGGGACGAAGCATTATGGAATGGCATCCTGAACGATACGGATGGGCATTTTAATTTTACCTATCTGTATGAGAAGGATGGGGTGGCGGAGGGATATCTTTGTTTCCGGGGCGGGAGTGAGGAAGAGACACGTGTGCGTGAGTTTGTAGCGCTTACTTCGCGGGCGCGAGCCGGCTTGCTAGGGTTGCTGCGCCGGCATGACATGAAAATCAAACGCTTCACATGGACCGCTCCGGCCGATGATCTGTTCTGGGCGGACGGTTACCATAAGGAGATCGAGACGAAGCTGACTCCGGTCGTTCAGGCCAGAATCGTCGATGTCGTTCGCGCTCTGGAGCTTTGGAAACCGGTTGACACAGAGGCACGGCATTCGAGGCAGGAAAGCGGTCCGTCGTATTCGCTGTGGAAGACGATACCGCGCCATGGAATGCGCGCACCTGGAAACTCGAGGCCGTCGACGGCGATATCCATGTAACCGAGTCGCGGGAAGAGCCTCAGTTTTCTCTGGATATCCAGACTCTTACACAGGCTATGTTCGGCAGTCCGTCGTTATCGGCACTGCATCAGGCCGATCGCGTCCAAGTGAAAGATCCCGCGGGACTCGCGGTGCTCGGCCGTCTGCTCCAGGGGCCGCCTGTCTGGCTGAACAATAGCTTTTGATCCGTTAGGCAGGGGGGGCGGATTCCGTGCGCGGTCCGCGCCACTGCATCTATCCACGCCCTGAACAACAGGCCGCCGGGCGACTTTAAACGAGATTGTAGATCGCCATTGACTTCTGCTTTGGAAAGTGATATGATGGTAGGTAGCAGCACAGCGGGTCCGTTACTCGATAAACCCCCATTCTTATCGGGATGTTACGCGCACTATGCTGTAATACCGGTTTTTTGGTCAATTTCCGAGCGATTGAGTAACGTATACGCAATCGGTTTGCAAAATCCCCCGCGTCCTAATACGGATCGCACACGAGCGGTCTTCCTTGGCTCCGCTCTTCGCGTGAGCCCCTCATGTACCAAAACGCGCCTTGTGCGCAGTGCTGTCGCCTTCTGTTTCTTAAGAAATGGAAGGGCCATCCTGAGGCAATAACTCGCGAAAGCCGATAGGGTCACGGTTCCCTGCCTTTCCGCCGGAATCGAGACCGATAGGTGAGGAATCTAATGTACTGTAAGTCATCAAATTACCTGCTTCTGGCGACGCTTGCGGTCACGGCCATTGGTGTGCCCGGGATCGCGATGGGCCAGAACCATCCCGCACAGTCGGCGATGGTGTTGAAAGCGTTTGCCGCACAACCGCTTAGCTTCGAAGCGAATACGCAGCAAACAGCGAAAGGCGTGGATTACTTCGCCCGTGGCGACGGCTATGGACTTTACCTGAACGCAGGCGAGGCCGATTTTGCGTTTCGACACCCGATGAGTGATTTTCGTAAGATGCCCAAGCAAGCCGGCATGATGAAAACGGAACTGCTGCGCATGCGACTGGACGGCGCAAACCGCCATGCGGTTCCAATCGCCTTGCAACCGTTGCCCGGGAAAGTCAGCTATTTCCTTGGCAATGATCCTAAAAAGTGGCGTACGGGATTGCCGACTTTCGGGCGGGTTCGGTATCCCCAGGTGTATCCCGGCGTCGATCTGGTGTATTACGGGAATCAACGCCAGTTAGAGTACGATTTCACGGTTGCTCCCCACGCGGACTTACGCGCGATCCATCTGGATTTCGTCGGCGCGCGCGGGATTGAGATCGGCCGATCCGGCGACCTCAAGGTAAAGATGTCCGACGGTGATGTTCGCTGGCATCGGCCGGTGGTTTACCAGACCATTCATGGTGTCCGTCATAATGTAGCGGGACGCTTTGTTCCCAAGGGGGGGCGGGAAGTAGGTTTCGCGGTGGCGCGTTATGATGCCACGCAACCTCTTGTGATCGATCCCATCCTCTCTTACTCGAGCTATTTCGAGGGGAACGCAACCGACATTGCCCGTGGGATGGCGCTCGACAAATTCGGGAACGTTTATCTTACCGGAAATACTACATCGACCACGTTCCCCGTCACGCAGGGCGGTACGCTGGGGAACAATAACGGCGGTGGCAGCGGCATTCAGCCGGATGCGTTTAAATACGATATCAGTGGGGATGCGTTCATTCTCAAGTTAAACCCGTCCGGTTACGTAACGCTGTCCGCTTATGTCGGTGGCGCGGGCAGCACGTTCGGCCCGAGCGGCGCCACTACGGCGTACGGCATCGCGGTGGATAACAAGAACAACGTTTTGATTACCGGCACCACGAACGCCTTTGATTTCCCGGTGGTTAAATGGGACCAGCGCTTTCCATCCAAAGAGGACCAAGGCGACATCGATCCTTATCATACTTATGACGCCTTTCTATATAAACTGGACCCGACGTTCAATAATGTCATTTTTGCCACGCGCGTCGGGGGCAAATTTCAAGATGTGGGATTTGCGGTTGCCGTGGATCGTTTCGGCACCGCTTATATGACCGGTATGACGAACTCCCCGGATCTGCTCCGAAGGAATGACGCCGCCACGGGGCCTCCCGCTGGAGAAACGAATCATGCTTTCATAGCCGATCATACATTCAATGGCGGCGTGGCCGGAGGATTCGATGCCTTCCTGACTATCTTCAGTTCCACAGGCAGAATGCAGTACGAGACATATTATGGCGGGGGCGGCGACGATGCGGGTTATGGGATCGCGGTGAACTCCATTCGCCAGGTGTATATCACGGGCAAAGCGACGCCGGGGCTGCCGCTTAGAAATCCTGTAAACGCAACTGCGGCGGGAGCCACCGATGCGTTCCTCGCTGCCTTCGAGTTTCAAGGCGGTACGGATTCGCTTGCTTTCGGCACGTACCTGGGAGGCAGCGGAGACGACCGTGGTATGGGCATCGCGATAGACAGTGACGATAGGGTATACGTGGCCGGCGTAACAAACTCTCCGGACTTTCCCACCACGAATGACGCTGTCCAGGAATTCATCGGGGGAAGCTTCGAGAACCAAGCCACCGGTTTCACCGATGGCTTTCTCACAAAGTATGACTTTGCGAATACCGCCTACACCACCGATGGCAATATAGAATTGCCACATCACGTTGAGTCCTATGGCACATTTCTAGGCGGGACATTCAATGACGAGGTGCGAGCGGTTGTCGTGGACGCGATTCACAACGTTTATGTCGCGGGCGTATCCAACTCCCAGGATGCCCCGTATCAGATTCCATTTACCCTTCTTGAAGGGAGCAATCTCGACCGTGGGATTTTTGCTCCGTTCGACTTCTTCTCCTCACCGGATCATGACCATAGTTCCCAGGCATTCGGTGTCGGCTGGATAGGTAAGATAACCCCGGACGGAGCGCTTGCGTACTCGACAAACTGGGGTGGCTCTTCGCATACCGCGATGAACGCCATCGGGGTGGACAGGTCAGGCAATGTCTTCTTTGCCGGCGAAACGGATGCTTCCGACTATCCGACCACTGCGGACGCCTACCAACCCAACGGAAATGGAGGCAAGCATGTCGCTTTTGGGAAACTCATCCCTGCGATACAAGCTGCTCATGTGAAGGATCTGAATGAAGATGGCCACCAGGATCTCTTCTTCCAGAAAACGACGGACGGCAGTGTCGCCTATCTGCTTTTGAATGGCACGACCTTTCTGGACAGCCAGATCCTCTTCTGGACTTCCTCTATCGTACCGCCGCATAACCTGATACCTCAGACGATGCCGCCAGTCGTGGGCACCGCAGACATCGATGGGGATGGCCACCTGGACTTCTTGTTCCAGGATCCTGCTACGGGCGACCTGACATACACGTTAGAACGTCCTAACGTTGTAAATTTTCAAAATCCTAGCGTTGATAATTATGGTCCGAACCCGCCC
>JBBRKX010000067.1:0-10440 GCA_038231675.1 Chthonomonadales bacterium
CCTGCGCGTGTTCCTTGCGGAATGAGCTGCGTTCGCTCTTCATCGCAGAAATAGAGAGAGGCAAACATATAAGGGCGAATTTGATGCAGTGCGAGCAGGATAATATCGATGGCATCCTCGAGGCTGCCGCTGGTTTCGATCCACAGAGAGATATTAAGCAGGTTATCGGTTTCTTTTAGACGCCGCGCGGTCTGATCCTGCATACCGCGCGTTTGGCGAGCATACCATCCACCAATTCCCGCGAAACCATTCAAAACGACCAATCGCATAACAGCTTCCGAACCATGAATCCATCGATAGGCATTCCCATCGGTCGAGTGAAAGGCCTGGAAGATAGACGCAAAAGAGCTCAAGCTCAAAACGACTGCAAGAAAAGCGACGAACTCCAGGTTACATATAGGCACAGCCAGAAGCAGGGGTATGAACAGCAGGGGGCCGAAAACAGAATCGCTCCCATCCGATGGATGCACCAAGAGAGAGAGGCAAATACAGACGAAGGCGAAAACGAGGATGACGCCCTTCGTCAACATTGGAAAACGACGCACATAATCAAGGCAATCGCGTGCCATGGTATTTCCCCTGTCTCTCAATGCCCGGTGCGGTCAAAACCGTCTTTGTCCCATATCCCCGGCTGACCATGACGATAAACCAGTCACGATGATGTTGTAAGACGCTCTTGTGCGCGGCGCCACTGTGCCCTGACCGCATCCGGGGCGGTGCCGCCCATGGAGCGCCGCGCGTTGACGCTGGACACAACGGAAACAGCCGATAGGGCGTCGTCGACATTCTCACGTAACAGCGTCGTGAACGATCCAAGCGTGGGGCCGTCAAGGGCCTCCAACGCAATATTATTTTCGATACAGTGGCGTACGATTCGCCCGACGACTTCGTGCGCGTCCCGAAACGGAAGCCCCTTCGCCACGAGATGGTCGGCCAGATCGGTCGCCGTGGAGAAATCGCCAGTAGCGGCATCCCGCATTCTTTCCGTACGGAACCGCGCGGTCGCGAGCGTGCGTTGCATCGCGGGCAGCACCAACTTCAACGTATCGACCGCGTCGAAAAGAGGCTCTTTGTCCTCTTGCATGTCCTTATTGTAGGCCAGAGGCAGCCCCTTCATCAGTGTCAATATGGCCATTAAATCCCCATAAACGCGCCCGGTCTTACCGCGTGCGAGTTCGGCAACATCCGGGTTTTTCTTCTGAGGCATGATGCTGCTGCCGGTTGTCACCGAATCGTCCAGCACGATATAACCGAACTCCGGGCTATTCCAGAGGATCAACTCCTCGGCAAGACGGGAAAGATGCATCATCACGATGCTTGCAAACGCCAGGAACTCCACGATGAAATCCCGGTCCGCGACCGCATCCATGCTATTCTCAAGCACGGATTCGAATCCGAGATCTCTGGCGACGCGCTCCCGATCGATGGGGAAACCGGTTCCAGCGAGTGCGCCGGCTCCCAGTGGTAAACGGTTAATCCTGGTTCGAGCACCCGCCAGACGTTCGCGATCACGATCCAACATCCAGAAGTACGCGAGCAAATGATGAGACAACACAATAGGCTGTGCGTGTTGCAGGTGCGTGAATCCCGGGAGAATCGTTTCCATCTCGTTCTCGGACAGATTGAGAAGCGTCTGCTGAAAAGCCGTAAGTTCCTGACCGATCGCGTCGCACTCCGCTCGTAGATAGAGACGTACATCCGTCGCAACTTGATCGTTTCTGCTGCGCGCCGTATGTAATTTGCCGGCCACGGCGCCGATGCGATCCCGAAGCAGACCTTCGACTGCCGTGTGCACATCTTCCGCGTCCGGCGGCAATACCACGCCGCCAGCATCGATGTCTCTTTCCAGAGCCTGCAATGCCGTAACGATCCGGTCGGCCTCGCCCTCGGGAATGATGCCGGTCGCGCCCAGCATGGCGGCATGGGCTACGCTGGCTGTGATGTCTTCTCGCCACAATCGCGCATCGAACGCGAGAGAATTATTGAGACGCTCGATGAGCGCGTCGGTTCGGCCTTCAAATCGGCCGCCCCAAAGTTTTCGCACGATCTCAACTCCTATTTCTAATGCTTCGTTCCGCCCCAGATTTTATGGCGTCAACACACTTTTTGCTATAGCCAGGGAATCCATCTTTTTAAAGGCGGCTTCCCATTCCGCAAGCGGGAACACCTGACGCATGACTTCGAGGTTCAATTTGCCGCTCGCCATTAATCCAATGACACGCTCCCAGGTTTTGTAGGTGTGCGAAAACGAGCCCTGCAAAGTAACAGCCTTCTGCACGAGAGGATCCAGAGAGAAGCCGACAGGCGCTTTCCCCCAACCGACTTTCGTTATTTGCCCCATGGGACGCACCATATCGAGGCAGGGCTTCAACGACTCGGAGATGCCGACGCAATCGATTATGAGATGGGCGCCCAGCCCATCGCCAAGGGAGCGCACTTCGGACACGATATCTTGTGTATCGGCCATCAGGGTGGTGGTGGCCCCCAGAGCTTCGCCCATGCTCAACCGGGCCGCGTCCCGCGATGTGCCGACCAGAACCAGATTGCCCGGGCTGCAAAGGCGACACATCTGGACAACCATCAGGCCAATCGTTCCAGGTCCCATCACGACCACCGTATCGCCCGGAGTGATGCGCGACAATTCCATGACCGCATTGCAGGCCACACAAGCGGGCTCGGTCATCGCGGCGTCCACAAACGGCACCTGATCCGGCAAATGGTGCAGGCAACGCGACGGCACCTTGACGAAATCAGCCATCGCGCCGTCGAGGCCGTAACCGAAGCCGAGCCGATTAGGGCACAGGTTGTAGGCTCCGCTTCTGCAATATGCGCACTGCCCACAGATCGAAGCCGCAGTTTCACTTACGACGCGTTCGCCCTCCTGGAAACCGCGTACGTCGGAACCAACCTGCGCGATCACACCGGCAAATTCGTGGCCCAGCGTGACCGGATAGTTCACGGGCCAGGAATGGGATGCGTGCCACTGGTGTAGATCGCTCCCGCAAACGCCGACTCCGCGCACCGAAAGCAAAACCTCATCGTCGCCGATGGAGGGCATAGGCTTTTCGCGAAGTTCGACCTTAAATGGTGCATTTTCAAAATTGACGAGCGCCCTCACTTCTCACCTCCTAAAAGTACCACCGATCAGGCACAAATGCGTGTGACGTTTTTCACAATAAAACGAAACTGCGCCAACGCGATCCCACGGTTGTTACCGCGATTCTACCTTAGATTTTTATATTCCGTGGGAAAGCCCCATACGCCGTAATGGAACGACGCGAGGTGGGTGAGACGCTCGGTACACCGCGTTATGTTAGTGGCGTAAGGTTGAGGGAAGCGAGAAGCGGATTTAGCGGATTCAACGGAAAGGGCGCTTCCAAAGGAAGCGCCCTTTCCGATCACGGCATTTACGTGTGCACGGCTAGCCCGTGGCTTAAAGGCCGAAGAGTTTTATAAGGAGCGCTCCGGACACAATAGAGTTAAAGAACGTGCCCAGAGGATTGGAATGGCCGCTATTCAGCTTGGCCGCAAGCACCTTCGTAGGAATGAAGATCACATCGCCCGGCTCGAACGTCTTCACTTTAGTGGCGGGAAGCGCGCCCCCTCCCGCATGGATGATCTCAATCCGATCGGTTCCGGCATCCGGCGCGAATCCACCGCTTCGAGCGACATAATAGTCCAGGTTTGCTCCCTGTACAAATGCCACTGCCGTGGGATGGAATACGGCTCCTACTACCTGAACCGTCGTTGGAGTTTCCGGAATGGTGATTACATCGCCGTCCTTGAGAATGATATCGTTCGGTCCGCCAGGGCGACGTATTGCCTGGACAAGATCGACTGAGATGTTTCCATCCGCCTGAAGTTCCTTGTCCAGTGTGCGCGCCGGAGATGCGAGCGTCTGGGTTCCCAACTGCGCGCCTGCAACACCCGCCGCCGAACTCTGGGCGGCCGGCGCCCCGCCGATACCAGGGATTCCTATGCCTCCCGAACTGTTTTGCGCCTTATTCGACTCGGTGATGATGTCAAGTTTTTCTTTCGCCTGAGTACGCTTGAAATCCTTTTCGTTCAACAACTGGTTCAAGTCGTTCATAACCTGGGCGAGGTTTTGCTGCTGGTCCGTGGTAAGGAGCTTCGGGTCACGAAGGAACTCCGCGCCCTGCGGGAAGGCCTCCGGTCCAAGGCCGCCTGCCGCTTTGAGTGCATCGGTGAGCCGCATATTTTTATTTGCCAGGGTAATTGGGCCAGGATGATTGACCGCGCCCTTTATCGTGATTGTCTGCGCCTTGTCGCTGAAGCCCCCCGTGCCCTGCACCAGCACCACATCGCCATCTTCCAGTGGGACGTTGTCGTTAGGAGCGCACTTGCCCTGACTATCGAAAGCGATGGAAACCGTCTGGGACGCCGCATTTGCGCCGCCTATGATTTTTCGAGCATGCGCGATCACCACCTTCGAACCTGCATCCGGCCTGAAGCCGCCCGCCATGTTCAGCAAATCCTCAACCTTCATGCCATCCGGACGAGGATATTTGCCTGGATTAACGACTTCGCCCTGAATCGAAATGGTATGCTCAGGCTGGTAGCTCGCCTGGTTTACGCTGTAAATCGTCATCATGTCATTGTCTTGAATGGCGATATCCTGGGTCTTATCGCCCTGAATAGCCTGAGCGACATTGAAATACTCCAGACCTGAAGTCCCATCACCATGCTGGTGGAGAAGAAACGCATGATCGAGGCTTGCATCGGGAGTCGGCCCGCCCACCATGCGAAGCAGGTCGCTCACGTGCATATTCTTACTGGATCGATAGATACCCGGATGTTGTATGCTGCCGGCGACGGTGACCCGACGATACCCGGTCCAGGCAACCTCGTCCCGCGTGTACAACTTGAGCCTGTCCCACTTATTGAGCACGATATCGGCGGTTGCGTCATGCGCCATTGCCTTTTGCAGATCGATCTGAACCAGCGTCGTCGTGTTGTCGGGATTCCATTTATATAGATCGGCTCGGGAAAGATCTGCTTCCGCGATGGGGTTTCGAGCCTTTTCCAACAGGTCGGATACCTTCATCCCCGTGGTTAGCTCATAATCGCCCGGCTGATCCACGGCGCCTTCCACGGTTACCTTGTTTGTGACAACGGTTCGCACCGGGAATACTTCGACCACGTCCCCGTCATACAACGCCAGCTTTTCCGTTTTATTGGATTTGAGATCGACATCCGTCAGTACACGCATCCGGCCCGGGACCAGCGTGTTCACCTGAATGCGATTGTCCACTCCCGAGCGCTTTATGCCGCCTGAAAACTTCATTGCGTCCTGCAAAGTCTCATCATTGCGGAGTTCGTAGATAGCCGGCGTGAGCACTTCGCCCTTCAACGTTATGCGGGCAAGCGTAGGACCGACGATGAGCTGATCGCCAGGCTGAAGGACAACATCGCTAACCTCCGTGCCCAGTACCTGGAACTTGTAGATGTCGAGCGTCGCGACCACCTTGCCTTGACGCCGTACGATGATGTTGCGAAGGGTTCCTTTCTCCGTTGGCCCGCCCGCGTAGTACAGCAGGTTATAGGCAGTGGTTACGGCGGGAACCTGATAGGTGCCGGGCTGGAAGGCATTTCCCAGCACCTGGACAGGGATGCTGCGCAGCTTACCCATCGTCACGGAAACCTCGACGTTTTTGAAGAAGCGGCGGAGTTTTGCGGTCAACGCGGTGGAGGCGGCGTCTGTTGTCAGCCCGCGCACGACTACAGGCCCGACATTTTCAATCGTAACGGTTCCATCGGAAGAAATCGGACGCTTGATTTCCACGGGCTCCATGGTCGGGCTCGAGTAACTGATCGTAAGAACGTCTCCCGGCGCCAGATGATAATCCGACGGCGCGGTTACAAGCTCGCCACGAATCAGCATGTCGAGGGGATCCCCGGACGGGATGGGCTGGTCCGGAGCCTGGGAATAACGCGGATTTGAAAAGTTGTTATCCTGTGAGTTAGAATAGCCGTTATCTTGTGAATTCCCGGAATTGTACCGCGCATTGGAATTTTGGATGCGCTGGTTCGTCTGTCTTCGCGGACGTGACCCGGTATCCCCTGTGGAACCGTAAATGGGGTCGCTGTTTGAATCGTTGGGGTAAAGGGATCCGTCGGACGCGCTAGAGTCATCCCCTTGATTCGATGTATCGTTCGATTGTGATCTGTTCGAGCGATTGGAGCGCATCGTAGGATCGGTCTGATCCGACGGATCCGAGGTATCTGTCTGGTCCATAGAATCCGTCTGATCCGATGTGCCGGTCTGGCCTGAGGTATCATCAGACGGGAGCGTACGCCTGCGATGCGTGGGTGTCACGTAATCAGGGTTATAGCCGTCATCGGCTTGCTGAAGTGTCCTCGGATCCCCGGAAGCGTCCGATCCGTCCCCATTGGCGCTATTCCGCTGAACGATCCTTTTACCAGTATAGGAGTCGTAGAGAGCACGAGGGCCCGTTGAAGACCCATTACGCCGCAATCCGTTCCGTAAGGAATTGGGCCCACCGGTGTTCTGGCTGCCACTAGCGTCGATATTATAGCGAGTACGAATGTAACGACGATGTGCTTCGATAATGTCACGCGCGGGTTTAAAAAACTCGTAGCCAAACAGGGGCAGCTGCTTGTTCTTGTTAACGGCCTTTGGATCCGGACGCGTATGGTCTTTAAACTCGGGCGCTTTGTTCTTAGGATCCAGTTTGGCGCTGTTCGGGTCCGGGGCATCGGGAATAACCAATGGGTTCGCCGGGCGAGGTTTCGGCGGCTTCCGCTTCTTATTAGTGGTTTTAGGATCCGTGCTGGTGGTGTCCGTACTATTTTGATCATCAGGCGACACGTCGCCATTATTGGAATTTCGGTCAGTGGGATCGTACCGGTTCTGGTCTGGAGCGGTTCGATCGTCTCGCGTGCCACTTGAACCGGGATCGAGAGACTGAGCGATTCCCGATATTGGGAACCAGAGGGCAAGACCACCAACAGTTAAAATCGATAGGGTTGGCGCCATCCGTGACGCAAAAAGTGAACGTTGCTTCATTCGGGTTAGGATCTCCTTCATCCCTCCTTGGGCGGGTAGGGCAGGATGAAACCTTGTAGGCTAAATTGGTTTTCCGGGATTATGTCGGCTATCTTGAGGATACTCCCCAGAAATGCCGAGAGCTACCAAGATGTCGCGATTGTAGAATCACCATACGTGAGGGGCGCAGGTACTTCCGGGGAACACATGTTTACGCGAATACCCAGGGTCACTAGCAATTATATCCTATATTCCGTTCAATTACCAGAAAAAACGCATTGCCGAAACCGGTTACAACGGCTTTCTAATGTTCGAACCCGAAAGGGTTCCGTGAAGAGAAGCATGCGGTAAAGGCAACGGGCAGGAATTTCTGTCTCGACGGAGAATTTAACCGTAATCGATATTCAGCCGAACCGATTCGCAAGTCAGGGAGAGCAGGAGAGTGTAACCGTGCCTCGCGCGCATACTGTATCCGTCAGTTTAACTTCCGACGAGCATGAATGGTTGCGCCGCAAGGCGCATTGGGAGGGTCGGTCGATGGCCTCTATGCTTCGAAATCACGTCCATCATCTTATTGCCGAGGAAGGTTATCTACGCCCGCCCGACGATGAGCCACAGGATTTTGGCTTTGAAAAAGAGTTGATGCAGTTTGTGGTTTCCGTTCAGAACGGAGACCGGGACTGAACCGCAGGATCATGCGATGCGGTATGAGAGAACGTAACCTCGGGTTTTGATAAATTTGCATGCGACGGCCTGCGAGCCCGCATTGAGACCAGGACCCCTGGCGGCCGGGAAAAGGGTGGAATTTCCGTTATGAATGATAAACTTGCGTTGCTATATACGTTACAACAGCTGGACAGCGCGATCGACGTGTTAAAAAAGCAGTTTGCGGCTCTGGATGCGGGCGCCTCGGAAAAGGCGACATTGGAGGCCGGCCGGGCACTACATCACCAGGCGAGCGAAGCGTTGCGTGCGGCCGGCGCATCTAAGACGGACGCCGAACTGGAGCAAAAAGCGGTCGAGACCAAACGGCAGTTGGAAGAGACCAAACTCTACAGTGGCAAGGTGACCAATCCAAAGGAACTCCAGGCGATTCAAGATGAGGTTGAGATGCTTCAGCGCCAGAAGATCCGTCTGGATGAAAAACTTGTGACGATCCTGGAAGAGGTGGAAATCTCCCAGAAGCGGGAGACGGAAACGAAACAGACGGAATCGGAGGCGCAGTCGGCGAACCGGTCGAAGGTGCAGCGTTATAAGCAGGAGGCCGGCCGCATTGCGGAGCAGGCCAGGGTGTTGTCCGCGCAGAGGACAGAGGCGCAGGCGGCGGTTCCACCCGACTTAAGAAAGCGCTACGAGGCGATACGCGCAAACAAGGGCGGGATCGGAATCGTGAAGGTGGAGGATGCAAATGCATGCGGCGGCTGCAAAATGGGCCTCCCCTCCAGTCTGGTGAAACGAATCCAGGAGGGGCGTGGCCTCGAGACGTGCGAGAACTGCGGACGCATTTTGTGGTCAGGAAAAGCCTGATAGTGTGTGAGGAACGTTCCGTACGAGCGGCATAAAGCTTAAGAGCAACCGCTTTACGGATCCGGACGAGGTCCGGGGGAGATCCCTTCCTGGTGAGATCGCTTCGCCACACGCACCGTGAGGTCGCTTTCGGCGCGAAGCTGGCACGAGAGCCGATACTGAGCGATCAGTTCCGGCTCTTCGAGGGCTTCGCGCTCTTCTTCGCTCATCGGAGGCACGTCGCCGGAAACGATTTCCACCCGACAGGTCGTGCATCGGGCATTTCCTCCACAGCGATGCAGTATATCGATGCCTGCGTCTTCGATGCAAAGCACAAGCTTCTTTCCTGCTTCGGCCTCGAATGATTTTTCGCCTTCCACGGTAATGATCGGCATGGGAGAGGGTCCTTTTGTAAGATATCCCGGCGTTCTTTGCGTGCTGTTGCCCACAGGCGCCGGGCTCCGATAGTTTATTCTCCTGGCCCCAGAACTCCTGCCCCATGTTCGCCCTAAAGCTTGATTTTCAAGCCAAGCCCTTGAAACGACGGGATATTTGCCTCTTTTTTGAAATACACCCTGGTGCAGGTAAGGAATAGAATGATATGAATACCATCAAAAAGCGAAATGTCGGGATCGCCCTACTGGGTCTGCCACTTATCCTGACATTCGGAGGCGCCAGCCCGACTCACGGCAGAGCGGAGTTTATAGTCGCGGTCACCATACGCGCAAGGAACCGATCTTATCCGAGCACCCCGATCACCGTGGCCATACCCGCCCCACCGAACGGGCAATCGGACCTTTTGGCGACGAAGCGTGGGGGAGCCACTTACTGGGTTCTGAGGCAAACAGGAGCGCCGTTCGAATACCCATGTCAGATCACTCGTGGCGAAGGTCGTGAGATCCTCAGCTTCATTTTGCCATCGCTCCAAAAAGACGAAACGCGCACCTTCCGATTGGTAAGGTCGACCTCGAAAGCCTTTTCAGGGCATGCCGTCGTAACGGCCCATGAAGGCGACAATGTCGAAATCAAGATCGATGGCCAACTTTTTACCCGGTACACCACAAAGAGCGGTCCCAATAAGCCTTTCTTTTATCCGATTCTGACGGCGCATGGTCAGGACCTCACACGACGGTGGCCGATGGAAACCGGCACGGGGGAAAGCAGCGATCACCCCCATCATCGTGGACTCTGGTTTACGCATGGGAGTGTGAACGGCATCGATTTCTGGAGCGAACAGGGAATAGTCGGAAGCACTCTCAACACAGGTTTCGAACAATTGGAAGCGGGGCCGGTTTTTGGCTCCTTTCGGTCGCACACCGATTGGCTTGATCCAACAGGAAAGCACATCGCCACCGATATGCGCCATGTCAGAATCTGGCGCCTGTCGGCGGAGGATCGGATTCTGGACTTCGAAATCATCGTGACTCCTTCGGACGGTCCACTGGTATTCGGAGATACGAAAGAAGGAATGTTCGGCATGCGCGTGCGAGATGACCTGGCGCCTTCCCAGCACAAAGGAGGCCATATCGTGGCTTCGACTGGGAAGCAGGATACCGCTGTATGGAGCACTGCAGCCGACTGGGTCGATTATTGGGGAACGGTGGAGGGCCAAACCGAAGGGATTGCCATTTTTGATAATCCCAGCAATGTAAGGCATCCTGAAACATGGCATGCGCGCGATTACGGCCTTTTCGCCGTGAATCCTTTTGGTTTACACGATTTCGGAAAAGGACCGAAGGGTACAGGGAACTATACGGTAATGCCAGGCCAGTCATTGCCATTCCATTACCGTGTTTTATTCCATGCCGGCGACCCTCAAGCTGGACAAGTTGCCTCTCAATATGAAGCATATATAGATCCACCGGAGGCAAAGGCTGTTTGGCGCCGATGAAGAGATGACCATAGTA
>JBBRKX010000068.1:0-10422 GCA_038231675.1 Chthonomonadales bacterium
CAAAAACCCGTTTGTCGTAAAGAACGGATACGTCGAATTACCGACTGGGCCCGGACTGGGAATTGAACTCGACGAAGAGGCGCTGGGGGACAAGATAACGCAAGACGACTGGAAAAATCCGATGTCTTTCCAGGCCGAAGATGGATCGGTTGTCGATTGGTGAAATCCCCAATGCTCCAGACTACTATTTTTTAAGGAGGTTCTCATGCCGGTCACCGGAATGTCGTCTATCTGGTTCCCTGTCGCCGATTGGCACAGAGCGAAGCATTTCTATGGCGAAGCGCTTGGCCTTCGCTCCACCTTCTGTAGCGACGAAGCAGGTTGGGCCGCCTATTCGGCGGGGGAGCATGCTCCGCCCATATTCCTCGTCCGCAAAACCGAGTCGACTGTGGGAAAGAAAGGAGGAACGCTTGGATTTTTCGCGACGGACGTTCCTGCGTTGTTGAAACAGATCGAAGCGGCGGGCGGCGCGGAGGTCGATTGCTCTGAGGAAGAGAACGGTGTTCGAATACACATTATTTCCGATCCCGACGGCAATATCCTTGAATTGACCGAGAAGACAGAAGCAGCGTAGCATATGCAAACCGGTGTGCTCACGGCAAGGATCGAAGGAGACGTGATGCTGTCCCTCCTGTCAGCGACTAACGCGAGCGAACGAATGGATGCGCTCGAGGCCTTCATTGAATTCTGGTACGGCCCACGACTTCCGTCTTACGGGGAGCCGGAAGAGCGCCTCAGTCGCCTCGTGCTCCCCTATCCCCTGCGGCGGTTCTACGCCTTCGCGGGCCGGATGCCGTATCCCGAGGAGTTTTACGCGGAGGATTTCTTTTACACGGGAATGGGAGGGCACCATCTCTACGACCTGGATCTGCTGGAAACTCAGCCAGACGGCAGAGTACTGTTTTTCAACGAATACCAGGGCGATTGGAAGGGCCTGACATTGCTCGGAGAAGACGATCCGCCGGTCTGGATCGAAGGTTGGCTGGACATTAACTCCGATCGGCGACATGAGATCAGGCAAGCGTCCGACCAACTTTCGAAATTTCTCGTCACGCACTGCCTGATGACAACGATCTATGAAGACGCAAACCATGAACTCACCAGCTGGGACCCACGCCTTGCCACAAAATTTAAACGAGATCTGGAGCACGCAGTCGAGATCTGGAACGCGGAGGATATTAACTATCCGTGGTACGGCGGCAAGGTTTTTCTCTTCCGCGAACAGATACTCGTGCATCAATCCAAGGGACAGTTTCGCTTCACTGGATCGCGTCCCGAAGGAGTTGCCTGGATCCAGGAGCAGCTTCAGATGCCTTAACTTGTGAAACCTTCTCCACCGCAGCTCCGCTCCTACCTGACGCGGAACCCTCACCTCCTAAATCCCTCTCTCCCGCTGAGCGTAGCGAAGGAATCCAGGGAGAAAGGGATTTAGGGTATGAGGGTACTGCCAGAGAGGCCTTATTTGCCCATGGCGCGGAGAGCCTGCAGGCTACGGCGAGGGATATCGAATCCGGTTCCGTCGCTGCTGCCCTCTTCCACTACATACCATTCCGTGTTCTGGGACGTCTCACAGAGACGGAAGATCTCCGGCCAATCCGCCTTTCCCTCCCCGATAACGGAATCTTGTGGGCCACCGAACTCCTTCAGATGCACCGATCGAGCGCGGTTGGGAAACATTCGCAGCATGGCAATCGGATCGCCGCCGCCGGAAACGGAGTTGCCGATATCGATCTGCATGATCACCTCGGGCTTTGTATTAGAGAAGAGCACCTCCCACGCGGTGCGTCCGTCTTCCACTCTGGCAAAATCGAACCCATGCGCATGGTATCCGGGGAACATGCCTTCTTTTTGCAGAGATTCGGCTGCATCGTTTAGTATCCCGGCCAACTCCATCACTCCGGCAAGCGTTTTCATGCGCGCCTGATCCATGGCGATGATCAAAAAGCGATTCCCAAGAATCCGGTTGAACGCAACGGTGCGCGCGAGATTATCTCCACGGAGCGCGTCGGTCGTCAAATGGATGCCACAGCATTTCAAATCGTTTTCGTCATACAGACGACGGATTTCGTCGGCAGGCAGGCCCTGCCATTCCAGGGAACTGCCGTCGTATCCCCATGGCTCAGCGCCCGCGTAGCCGCATTCGGCCACGGATTTCAGACATCCTTCGAGGTTTTTTTCGCACTCGGCGCGAACGGCATACAACTGCAAAGCGATCGGAATCGTCATGGTACTTTCCTTTCGAAACAGATTATTTCCAGACCTTCTCGGGTGTCAGCGGATCCAGCGCGGTGCTGGTGGACTGCGCCCGAATCTCATCGGCGGTTATCTCCCGCCCGGATTGGGCGGAAAGATAGATTCCCTCGCTGATTAGCGCGGCATTCAAGGCAATCGAGGCGGTGGGCAGCAGCGGAACGCGACTGAGCAACGCGCCCACCCAATGCCGCTGCGACGAATCGTACCAGGCCGTGTCCGGGTCGCAGGCGTGCCAGCGCGTGTCGGCGCTCTTCACATCCAATAGCCCGCTCATGGGCATGTCGCTTACGCTGGAAAAGTAGGTCAGCGGCTCCAGCCGTATGCCGCCCTGACTTCCCAGGATTTTACCGGACTCCTGCCCGTCGTGGTGCACCGCCCACTCTTCCTCGATGTCCAGCGTAATCCCGCCCTCCAATCGCACCCAGCCCAGGCCCATCTCCTCGACACTGTAGCCGCTGAACGCGCGGCGCTCGGCATACATGTCCAACTCCTGGTGGGTTGCCCCTGACACCGTGCGCACGTCCGGGTTGCCGATCAAATGGAGTATCTGGCTGATATTGTAGATCCCCGTATCGAAGAGCGCGCCTCCGGCCGCAACGGATTTATCCACAAAGGCCGCAGAGCCGTAACCGTCCACGAACGGTCGGCCGCGTCGTCGCGTGCCGAACGATCGGGCGTGATAGATGCGCCCTAAATGCCCGTCTTCGATGAGGCGCTTCGCCCCACGGGTTTCGGGGGTATACAGCTTCGCGAGTTGGATATGCAGCAACCTGTCGCACGCATTCGCCGTGCGGGCCATTTCTTCCGCATCGCGAAATGTTCCCGCCATCGGCTTTTCGCAGTACACATGCTTGCCGGCCTGCAAAGCCGCAATCGTGATCGGGGCATGTTTGTTATTGTGGACACACACATCGACGGCATCGATGTCGTCTCGTGCGAGCAGTTCCCGAAAGTCTGCATATCCATCCGGTATCCCATAATTCTGCTTCGCCGCCTCCACCTTTTCCGGAAACAGGTCGGCTACCGCGACCACATGCGCCTCCGGAATCTTGCTGTAGGTCGTCAGATGGTTATTGCCGATCTGCCCGGCCCCGATCAAGCCGATTCGTACGCTTTTCGCCATCTTTTAAATCTCCTCGTGTGAAGAAGCGTCGCTACCGTATCGCTTCGAACCGATAATTGAAGCGCGCATCCGGCGCCACATCGCCCGTGGTATAGAAATCCATGACGTCGGGGTTGTCCGGGAGGTTATCCGTCCACTTGAAGTCGAACTTCAGACCGCGCCCATGCGATCCGGACGTCAAAACAGACCGTGGAATTGCGATCTCCAGGTCGCGTCCCGACCAGCGGATCGGAACGTTTGCCACTGTCCTCCAGCGCCACTTGCCGCCGACATTCTTTGCCACCGTGCAGGTGCGGCCGTTCCGGCTTCCATTCACCAGGAAATCGTAGCCGTACCATCCGGTCGACGTTTTCGCGTCCGAATCGATTAGAAGCTGCATCCAATTGTGACCGGACGCCGATGTCAGGGGCGCGGCCGTGCGAACATGGAACGTGATGGTTCCGGCATCCCGCGCCACTTGCGCCAGCGCGATTGCGTTTCGGGCGGATGTGTCGGTATAGTGACTGTTCGGAACACATCCGTCCCAATCGCGGTTTGCTGCCGCATGCGACGCATGATGATACACAGGCCGCACTCCATCCCAATACCCGAAGTTCCCATCGAGCGGAATGGTTCTGGGCGCGGACGCCTGTTCAGGTGGAAGCATGCCTTTGTAGTGACGCAGATTCGCCACGAGCTGCCAGTAATAGTTGTCCCGATAGCCGCCCTTCATGGGCTCCAGATCCCGATTGAAATCCATGTTGAACTCGTCAACGATGTGGCCTTCGCCCTTCCGCGTCGTGTGGCCGAGCATCACGACTCCGGGTGTTTCCCATACGCTCGCGGTCCACTCGTTCCAGCCGGTCACCAGCAAAATCGGAGCGGCTATTTGTTCGGCGCGGTCCCATTGATATTGGAAAAACAGGCCCTGTCCGTTCTCTTTGGAAGTCCACTGATCGTTATACACCGGCGCATGCGTCGGCGTAGAGCTTACCCCGCCGGTCTTCATGTTGTTCCAGATCGGCCCGCCGAGCGACTTAGACACGATCATCTGCTCAACCTTTCCCTCCGGTCCCATCGCGGGTTGCTGAGGGTTGTTGTCGATGAAGCGCCACTTCAGGGGCTCTTTCTTGCCGTCGAAAAAGGCCCAGGTAGGCCGATAGGTGAAGTAACTCTGGATCTCTGGTATCAGGCCAGCTTCCTTGAATTTGCTGCGATCCGCCGGTAGAGGCGACATAATTAGCGGCTTACCCTGCCATTGAAACCACATGTCTTTGTACTTGCCCGGTTTATACCACTTTGTGTAGAGGGCTTCATCCACGCGCTCCGGCTCGACATTGACGAAAAAAGCGAATTTCGGGATAGGGACGCCGTGCTTTTTGAGATCGATGGCGACATCCAGAAAGTTCTGCATTTCCTGGTCGTATACCGCGCCATTCGTATAATCGAAGAAGAGGAAATCGATTCCCGCATCGGCGAAGAGAATCAGATGTTTCCGAATCACCCACGGATCGGTCGAGCGGTAATAGCCGAACAAAGGCTCCGCCCAATACCACGTCGGATCTCCAGGGCCACCCGGCGGAAATGCCTGCCAGTTGCTGAAGCCTGGATGGGTCTTGAGAAACTCCGTGATATTGTAATCCGGTCCCCAGCGGTCCGCGCCATGCCAGTGCCAGTAAAACATCCCGACCCAGCGGTTCTTTTTGGGAGGTCCGACGTCGGCGTATCCAGGCAAAGTACGTGCGAGATCATCCGTGGCAGTCCAGTTGGCCGTGTCGATTGCCATTTGCGGACTGTTCTGTGCGCGTACGCTCACGGCCGCCACTCCGATGAGGAGCGCGATGAGAAGGAGAGGACGGCAAACAGAAGGCAAAGAATTGAATACTGGACGGTTCATACAAAATCCATTCGAAAACGAACGACGCTAATGCTGGTTGGATCGGAATGCGATCGTTTTGACACGGATGCTTTCCCCTGGCTTTCCACTCATGGCGGGATCGAGACGTATGCCGGTGATCGCTCCGCGATACTCCGGTGAATGGGACAGATTTACCACATAGGTATGGTACTTGCCGTCCGGAATGGTGCTGAACGTGATACGGCGGTCCTCGGAAAACTCAGGAGCGTCGGAGCGCTTCCAGAAGAGTTTCGCGTGCGTCTGGTCGGTCGTGAACGCCGCATCTATGATCAGCGTTGGCGCGGATCGCGCTTCCCACATTTGCATCGGACCGATCAATTGTGGATTCCCCCCCTGCGGAACGATGTTTAGCTCGCCGGCAATGGGCCACCCCGTATCGGACGCATTTTCGTAATGCCAATGCTGACGGTCTTTCACAAAGCGGTACGAGGGAGGAATCCGCTTCGGCGTGTGGGCCGTGACGTAGTTCCTTATCTCGTCCAGTGCGCCAAGGATCAAGACGTACTGGTATTCATAGGCAATATTGTGGTCCAGGATTTCCACTTGAAGCGGTGCGATGTATCCGGTAGGCGCGTCTTTGGGTCCCCCGCTTCCGGTCTTTCCAAAGAAGCCGCCGATAAAGGTGGTCGCGCCCGGTTCCCAGATGCCGAGTCCCCATCCCGCGTCGTTCACCAGCGCCGCCCAGTTTTCCGTCGCCTGCCAGCCCGACCAGGGAAACTTGCTCGGTATCTGGCTGATCGCGTCCCCGGTAAATGGCTTGTCGCCGCGATACGTCATCAGGCGGCACCAGGGTCCGTTGGTGTAGACGGCAGGCAGTTCCTGATCCCTGGCGGAGTACTGAGTCATGTCCGAACGGCTGTTCACCATCCGGCTGCGTACCCGCGCCGTATTGCCATCAAGATGTATCCAGCATTCGAACGTGCATTCGCCGGGCTCGTTATTCAACGGCCATTGCATCGGCACGGACTTGACATAGATCTCCTTGCCATCGTTGCGATAGTCGAGCATACGGGACCGATTTCCAAACGCGTCTCCGGATTGGATCGGGTTCCAGCCCAGTCCGGCCCATTCCGGCTTGGGCTGTTTGCCGTTGGGAGTGAAAGGGATCGGACCGGCGTAGTGCGACATCTGGATCTGCCGTCCCCAGTCGAAACTGTTGATCAGGTTCACATCCGTGCCGGATTTGGACATATAGGTAATGGCCCCGCCGAGATCCAGATTAACCCCAAGACGGATATGCCCGTTGTCCAGATAACCGGTGCGCGCCGCGCCGGCAGGCGGAACGGCCGCGATCACGGGCTCAGGTTTCCCCACATTCATGGTGAGGGCTGCAAGTGTAAAGAGAGTCCTTAAGGGAAGTGGGTTTCTCATGATGCGCCTATGCCCATGGGTCCAGAAGAACTTTTCCGGATTGTCCGGTCAATTGGAGATCGAAGGCATCCTGTACGCGACTCATCGGAAATCGATGGGTGATCAGCTTGTCTATAAGCATCGTGGATCGCTGTATAACCTGCAGAATCTTTGGAGCATCCGCACGATTGTAGTGCCATTGGCCGTAAAGAGTCAGCCCCTTGCGGATCATATCGTTGCTGACGTGGATCGTCACATCCCCGCCTTCGCCGATAAAGACGATCTTTCCCCTGCGGCGGGTCGAGTCGATCAAC
Source organism: Chthonomonadales bacterium (assembly GCA_038231675.1). GTDB lineage: Bacteria > Armatimonadota > Chthonomonadetes > Chthonomonadales > Chthonomonadaceae > JBBRKX01. The sequence continues at coordinate 6,938 of JBBRKX010000068.1, forward strand.
AGCCGCTGCGCCTGCGCCACACCGGAGCAATCCAGGCCCACGTTTGCGCCGAGGCCATCGGTCAGGCGAAGAATCTGGTCGCGTGAGTCCGGCTGCAGAGGGTCGATCACCGCTTCCGCGCCAAGCTCTTTCGCCAATTTCGCGCGATACGGGTTGCTTTCCACACCGATCACCCTGGCTCCACGAAACACGCCGTTGATCACCCCCCCTAATCCGACGGGGCCGAGCCCGGCGATGAGAACGATGTCCAGCGCGGTCACCTGCGTCCTCTCCATCGCGCCGAAAGTGGGGCCGAGACCGCAGCATGCCATCGCCGCGTGTTCCGTGGAGAGGTCGTCGGGGATAGGCACAAGCAGCCAGTCCGGCTTGATGAGATACTGCGCATATGTGGCGACGCCCGCCTCGTTGCCGGTCTCGGCGTGGACATCCCTCCCGGCAAGGCAGTGGATGTAATCGCCTTTCAGGCAGAGGGCGCAATGTCCGCAGGGATAGGTCGGCATGACCACCACGCGGTCGCCCACATTTACCAGCCCCGGCTGTGCAACATCGACCACTTCCCCCGCTGCCTCGTGTCCGAGGCAATCGGTTTTATAGCCGCCGGCATAGGCTTTGTACTCGGTGCACATCGGCGCGACGGTGATCTTAACGACCACCATATCGCCGGATGCGTGCGGCTTCGCGCGGTCCACGATGCCGCTTTGCCGTTCGCCCTGAACGCTTGCCACCTTCATCGCATTCTCCTGATTTCAAAATATTCCGTGTTGATTCGTGCGTTCTTCCCAGGTCTACCCCAGGGTGCACCCAAACCACTTCCCTTCCGATCGTCACTCCCGCAGCAGTTTGCCTTTGGTCTCGATCACCCAGGGCAAAAAGCAGATCCCGATGAGGGGGACGAAACCGACCGCGAACAGCGTATGCAGCATGGGCTGCAGTCCGCGGGCCGAGATAAATCCGACGACGAACGGGCCGACGGAGGCGATCACGCGCCCCACGTTGTAGCAAAACCCCGCGCCCGTGGCGCGGAGCCGCGTGGGAAAGAGTTCAGGCAGATAGAACGTAAAACTGCCGAAGATGCCGAAGATAGTCAGCCCGATGAAGAAAAAGCTGTTCAGACGGGCGACAGGGTCCAGGTCCAGGCCGAACGTCCCAAAGAAGGCGGCCGCCGCACCGGCAAAATAGACGAGAAACATGCGCCGCCGCCCGAGTATACGGGCGGCGGGAATGGTGAGCAGCGTCCCCGCCAACCCTCCCCAGTTGAAGCGGTTGTTGCCCAGTTGCTTCCAGTTCTCGATCAGCATCTGCGTATGGTGCGCGTCGAGCGCCCCCGCCGCACCGGACGCTCGGGCAAGCGTGGTGGCGAGCACCGAAATAAATGCGTTCATGCTCCACCATGCGATCAGAACCGTAACAGCGGGGATAAGGCCGCTGATAGTGAGCGCCCTATTCTCCGGAGTGAATAACTCCCGCAGTCGAACAGGGGCGGTGTGGCGCACGGCTTCCCAGCGCTCGGGCTCACGCACAAACATGCGCACGAGCAGCGCAACCCCGGCGGGAACCAGCCCGCACAGAAGGACATAACGCCAGGAGATCCCGGGCGAACCGCTGAAGTACGTTCCCGCGATCAGCTTATTGACGTAGGTGGCGAGAAATAGCCCGACGGGCGCGGACGTGTAGAGCAGAGCGCCGGCTTCGACCCGGCGGTTTTCGGGAACGACCTCTGCCACGAGCGAGGCGCCCGCGGCCCACTCGCCGCCGATGCCCATGCCCGCAACAATGCGAAACAACACCACGACCCAGATGTTGGGCGCGAAAGCGCAGCATGCGGTGCCCACGGAGTAGAGCAGCATCGTAAGCAGCAGAGTCTTGGTGCGGCCGATCCGATCCGCGACGTAGCCGAAGATAACGCCCCCTGCGGCCCAGCCCAACAGCAGTACCGAATTCATGACGCCGGTCCACTGTGGCACAAGCATCCTGGCTTCCGGCGAGCCTATTTTTAGATGTAGGAGCGTGGGCACGGCATTGGGGGCGACGAAGTTAAAGAGCAGCCCATCGAAAACGTCAAATCCCCACCCGAGCCATGCCGCCAATAAAACAAGCCACTGATAACCATTGAGTCCAAGCAGCCGTTGTCCGGTGGAGCCGGCCGACGATGACACGCGTGAGGCGGGCTGCCGATCCGGAGAAGTCATAGACTACCCCTTTCCATCGAGAAAATGGTAACGGCTCCTGATACCGGGAACCGTTGTCGCAAAGGATGCGAACGTGGGTGCTCGTTAGGTATCACCGGCCCGCTTTCCTGCCTCGGAGCATAATTCTGGCTACGACGGCATCCGGATTAATTGGATTGGGGGTTGACGGGCTTTGTTTTCACGAGGCGGACGGAAGGAGCATCGAGGCGTGGGGAACAACATAGGGACGCAGCCCGTCCAGAAAGGACAAGCCTGACGGAGGAACAATCATGGAACCTACCAAAAAAGGAACAAAAGTCTATACCCGAATTCAGCCTGTTACTCTGCGGGAAATCACCGTCCGCAAGCGCCGCGAAGTATTCACTTTGTATGTGGACAACCAGGAATGGGACCAGTTCGACCGTCAGGAGTCGGCTATGGAAGCGGCCGACCGTCTCGTTCAAGAATTAAAGCAACCTGGAACCTGTTGATTGGAAACCGCGATTGCGTTCGGTTGCTCGGATCGGTTACTGCTCCGTGCCGGATTCCCATCAAGGTTGCAACGAAAAATGGATCGTACACCAGGCAGATTCGCGGTCGTAACTGTAATTGATTATATTGACTCCGCCAACCTCACCGGTCGCTCGGCAGTGCGTTCCCCCACAGATGTTCGCATCCAGGCCCGCCACGACGACAGCCCGGACATTGCCTTTAAACTGTAGCCGCGGGTCGTTCCGAAAGATAGTGGGAAACGTCGTCTGTATTGCGTCGACGCTGGTAAACGTGGCGGCCGTGACGGGAAGATCATCGGCCATCGCACTTCCCACGATTTCCGTGATATTGGGTAGATGTTTGTCGGTGATCGCTTCGGTAGACATAAAGGCCATGGAGCACGAGGTCGCGTCTTCCGATATCTGCATCGGACGTTGTTCGTACTCGCCCTGGACCACCCGACCGGCAGCGGCGGCGACCACATGTTGGGCGGTATGGAGACGCATGATCGCATAACGACGCGGCCAGTCGAGGCAGGCAAGAACCCTTGCTCCTTTTACGAGCGCCTCATGATGCGGTACGCGAAGCCGCATGTCTCCCTTGTGCTTTATAAGCTCCTTCACACGCAAGCTGACGCCCGCGATGCGCAATTCTCCTCTATCCGCCGGCTGACCGCCTCCATCGCAAAAGAGGGTTTCCTGGCACGAAACAAGGCTGTCATTGCCATCGACAGACACATTGGAAATGGTGGTTTCCTGGCTCATCCGATACGGGTCGTCACGGTATACGGCGATCAAAGGCTTCTCCTGCGGTGGTAATCCGGAC
>JBBRKX010000069.1:0-10418 GCA_038231675.1 Chthonomonadales bacterium
GAGATGGCCCGTCGCTTCGGCACGCGTACCTTCGAGAGTTATGACGCGCTGCTGAACAGTCCCGGCCTCGACGCGGTGGTGGTCTGTTCGGAAAACATGCGGCACCGCGAGCTTGTGGAGAGGGCCGCCGCCGCGGGCAAACATGTCCTGTGCGAAAAGCCGCTTGCCACGACGATCGCGGATGCGACCGCGATGATCGCGGCGTGCAAACGCGCCGGTGTCCAGTTGATGACGGCGTTTCCCTGCCGCTACTCTCCAGTGGTGCAGCGCATGAAAGCGGCGCTGGATAGCGGCGACGCGGGCGAGATCGTCGCCATGCGTGGCACTAACCGCGGCCGCAATCCAGGCGGATGGTTCATCGACAAAGCGCTCTCCGGCGGCGGAGCGACCATCGATCACACCGTCCATGTGACGGACCTGATGCGCTGGATACTGAAAGACGAAGTGCGCGAAGTCTACGCCGAGATCAGCAACGGAATCGGGCATCAGGAGTTCGACGATGTAGGTTTCCTCAGTCTCACGTTCAAAAGCGGAGTCTTCGCGACGCTGGACGCATCCTGGTCCCGCCCGAAGGCGTTTCCAACCTGGGGAGACGTGACGCTCGACGTCGTCACGGATCGTGGAACGCTTACCATGGACATGTTTTCACAAAATCTGGTTCTGTACTCGGACCGCACGGACAGCGTTCAGTGGATCAATTGGGGCAGCAATACCGACGATGGTCTGGTGGGAGCGTTTGCGCACGCGATCGCAAATAACGAGCCGGTTCCGATCACGGGGGAAGATGGGCTGCGTGCTGCGGAAGTCGCCATCGCCGCGTACCGTTCCGCGGAACTGCATGCGCCGGTTCGGCTGGAAAACTAGACCGGCGCCGGGCAGTCAATCCCTCGAAACCGCTCTCTCCCCCACTCCGTATCAACATCAGCGGCCATGTGGGCCGTTCCTTGCTGGTTCGGAGGAGAAGTAATGATAGACGATGCGCTCGCCGAAGTCCAATGCCGCAAAGGAAACGAAGATGCGGGATGATATAGCGGTCGTCAAATGCCGACCAGGGCCTCTGATCTGGATACTGGGCATGTTTTTTATCGGCATAAGTGTGGCAGGCATCGTAATTTTCTGGATGCCAACTCCCGCCGGTTCACGGCGCCCTTTTGAGGACTCTGCGGTATCGACCCTGGTTTTCTCGCTTCTGCTTCTTGCGCGCCTGGTATTCGGCATTTATGGGCTGCGCGCCCGCATTGTCGCGGATGAGGTGTGGCTGCGATGGCGAGACCTGAGCGGGTGGAAAGAAGTCCGCTGGGAGGAAGTCAGCGATTTTTATGATCAGGTATTTAAAGGCAAGACGTCCGCAGTTTTCGAAACGCCTGCCGGGCTGCTGAGGGTGAGTTCAGAGAACTGGACTCATGTGGATGGCCTTCGCGACCTTGCCGTAAAGCGCGCAAACCATGCTCCTAATCGGGAGTGGGCGGAACGCGGTTCTCGGGAACGCGAGATCTGGCCGTTCACATTCGATTACAATACCACGGACAACCGTTTCCTGCGGTTCGTCGTGCCTTTCTTCCTCCTGTTCCTGGCCGGTGTGTTCGTTAGCTTTCTCCCCAAAGTATGGTCGACGGGTCAGACACTCGGTTGGGGATGGGGCATTGCGACTCTGCTCATGGCGAGCATCCTGTTCCTCAAGCCGCTGATACTGGGAGGAATGCATACAAGGTTTATGATCCAACTCGGGAGAAGGCGGAGAGACCGGCTATTTGCCCAGGAAGACGGCCTGGAGTTTGAAGCGCCGGATCGAAGCCTGACGCCGGCATGGTCCGATATCACGCGGTGTACGATCCATCCAGGGCGCATGGTCGTCGAGACGACGCGCGGCGAATTTGAGTGCATGTCGGTCCTGCGTGATTACCGTGTCCTGCGAAACCTCCTGGAGCGCAAGGCGCCGGAGGCAATGGAGCGCGGGCGGCGGGATACACCGGATCCTGAACTGCTCCCGCTTCGGTTTCCCGTTCGCCCGGACGAGCAGGTATTTCATTATCGCCTTCGTACGTATCGCGCTCTGCTCTGGATGTCTACCATAACCCCAATCGCGCCCATGATGATTCTGGTCGGACATACCATTCCAGCGCTTCATGATTACCTGCCTCAGATGAATGCAGGATCGGAAGCCATTCCCATTTTGATAGGCGGCTTCGCGCTGTATGCTTGCTATGTGCTTTATACATGGGAACGCTTTTGTCGTGGACGCATCGTTCTGGACGATATGGGCCTTACACAATACCTTCCGTTCGGGAAACAAACCATTCTCTGGGGCGACATTCAGGAATATTACACCACGGCCCACGCCGGCGTTGTGCTGGCTCCCCCGAATCACATCCGTTTCTGGATTGGCGTCACCGAGTTGGAAAAGCTGAAAATGGAGGTTGCGCGACGGGCCATTCGCAGTCGAACCACCCAATGGGAGAAACGCCTCCAATCGTAAAGCAGCGAAAAGGTGTCGGACGTGTTTCGAGGTGTGGCGCCCGTATGATCCGAACGCTTCTCCATTTGCTTTCCACGATAATGTTCTGCTTTTCATCGTCTGCCTCCCTGCTCGGCACAGGAGGCAGACGAGCCATTTGTCAGGCCCCAATATACTTAGAAATCCCCAATCTTTAATGTGTATAAAATAATCGGATCGAAGTGTCACACCTTTTTTCCCTTATCGTTCTCTTTGTCTATAAGCGACATAGAGGAAGACCGGACACAAGCGACGGGAAATTAAAAGCCCCGAAGCAGCAACGTTCGATTAAGGACAAAGAGAACAATGAAACGCACACATAGCATCGCAGCCATCGCACTTACCGGACTGGTGGGCGTCAGTGCTCTTAGCGCACCTATCGCCGCGAGCGCCAGTGAAAACGGCAAGAAAAATACCGCCATTGCGCTGGGGGCCGCCGCGCTGGGATTGTTGCTTACGCAACATAATAAGCTGCCTGGGATAGTGGCGGCGGGCGGCGCGGCATACGCTTACAGCCAGTACAACAAGGACGTTCAAAACCGTCATCGTGATGAACGTTATGGCTATAACTACGATCGAGGATATCGGAATAACAACAACGGGTACCGCTACTCAGACAATACTAACCCAGGCAATTACCGCCGAGACGATAGCGGATATCCGTACTCCGACAACAATCAGGACGGCTCATATCAAAACGACCAGAATGACAATGGGTATTATCGCGACAACGGGAACGGAAACAATCGTAATGACCGCTGGAGCAGCCAAAACAATAGCCGCAGTCGATATCATCGGACGAATCGGTCGGATCGTTAGAATATGAACAATGATTACTGGGACAACAATGGCCACAACGGGCATCGCGACCAGAACCAGAATAGGTAAATCCGTTTAAGACCGTTGAATGATTGGAGGAGAGCCGCGCGGCTCTCCTCTTTTTGGGTCTGCTCCGTCAACGACCGCCATGTAAACCAGGCGGCTTGCCCTTATGTTTCCGTCATGAAATTCCCTCTTACGGCCGCCTCGTCTGTTTTACGATGCAGACGTTCTTTCATTCGGCGCGTATTGTTCAGAGAGCTGCCTGGAGCAGCATTTAAGGAGGTTCGAGATGGCTAACTTAATCACCGGATTGTTCGACAATGAAGCGGCAGCCGAAAATGCGGTCTCGCAGCTTCATCAGCTTGGCTATGGCCAGAGCGAAATCAATATCATCATGAAGGACCGTGGCGCCGCTCAAAACATGGCGCATGACACAGGCTCCCGAACGATGGAAGGCGTCGGCGAGGGCGCTGCTATCGGCGGCACGGTCGGCGCGGTCCTTGCAGGCCTGTTGGCGGTCGGAAGCGTGGTTATTCCCGGCATCGGCCTGCTGGCGGCGGGCCCGTTGGCGGCGGCGCTTGCCGGTGCGGGCGCGGGCGGTCTCGCGGGCGGCTTGCTCGGCGGACTGGTTCACGCCGGCGTCCCGGACGATGTCGCTCCGTATTACGAGCGAGGTCTGACCACGGGCGGCGTGGTGGTTGCGGTCGCGGCGCATGCGGGCGACGAATCGCGCGTGCAGCAGGTTCTGCAAGGCGGAGCCGTGGCGTATGGCGGGGCCAATACACCGTCCTATGTTTCACCGGAATACCGATCCCGCTACTCGGACATCAACACCGCTGCTGGAACGCGGAACACAGTCGTTTAACGGATCCATGCTGAGGCAATAGTCCTCAAGATCCACAATTTCGATCGGGTGAGGAGAGCGTCTCTCTTAAGGAGGCGCTCTCTTCCTTTGTGAAACGCCGGCTTCGCCGCGTCGCCCCCCTGATCTGAATACCTGAGCATGCTGGCGCACGGGCAGATTTCCGCGCGGGAACTTGACTCGTGTATCCTCATTGTGCTACAGTAGATGTCCCATTTCACGAAGTCGTGAGAGGAGGAAACTGCCCCGGCAACGAGTCCAAAAACCGTTTATCCTCTCCCTCCATTGGCCCTGCCACATGGTCTCAGGAGCTATCGTTACTGGATTCGCCCGCGCGGGCTACGCTTAGCCTTGATTTCGGCGCACGGACGATTCAATCGAGCCCGCGCCTCTGGAGATACGCCCTGTGGAAGGACCCCTGAACTCAAAAGCCGGACGCCTACCCGCGCCGCATGGCCTTTACGACCCTCAGTTCGAACACGACGCCTGCGGTGTCGGATTCGTTGCACATATCAAGGGACGTAAATCGCATGACATCGTGGAAAAAGCGCTCGGTGTACTGCTGAATCTGGCGCATCGCGGAGCCTGCGGATGCGACCCGGAAACAGGAGACGGAGCCGGTATCCTTGTTCAGATCCCACACGCATTTTTTGAAGCGAAGCTTAAGGACCAGGATGTTGCCCTTCCTGCCCCAGGCCAATATGGCGTAGGGTCGATCTTTCTGCCTCAGAATCCGGCCGAACGAGCGCGCTGCCAGGCAATCGTCGAGCATATGATCCGTGCGGAAGGGCAGTCCATGATCGCATGTAGGGATGTGCCGGTAAACAGTGAAAGCATAGGACCGATGGCCCGCAGCGTCGAGCCGCAAATCCGGCAGGTTTTCATCGGGCGCAATGCCGATATCCCCGACGACAACGCTTTTGAGCGCAAGCTGTATGTGATCCGCCGCCGTATCGAGAAGGAAGTCGAATCCCTCGATCTGGAGCAGGCGGGCTACTTCTACATCGCCACGTTCTCCTGCCGAACCGTGATCTATAAAGGCCTGGTAATGCCCACGCAGATCCTTGCCTACTTCCCCGACCTGGACGATCCCTCTTTTGTGAGCGCGCTCGCCCTGGTGCATCAGCGTTTCAGCACCAACACGTTTCCAACGTGGGATCTCGCCCATCCTTTCCGGTACCTTGCCCACAACGGGGAAATCAACACCCTGCGCGGCAACCGCAACTGGATGCGCGCGAGAGAGACTCAGATGCGTTCGGAACTCTTCGGCGAGGATCTTAAGAAGGTCTTTCCGGTTCTCAACGAACAGGGAAGCGACTCCGCGACCCTGGACAACGCCTTTGAACTGATGGTGCTCAGCGGCCGCAGCCTTGCACACGCGATGATGATGTTGATCCCCGAAGCGTGGGCGAGCGACGCCCTCATGGACCCTGCTAAGCGCGGATTTTACGAGTACCATGCGTGCAAGATGGAGCCATGGGACGGCCCCGCGGCTGTGGCGTTTACGGATGGCAAAAGCATCGGCGCGGTGCTGGATCGAAACGGCTTGCGCCCGGCGCGGTATGTCGTGACCAACGACGATCTGGTGGTCATGGCTTCCGAGGCCGGTGTCGTCCAGTTCGATGCCGCGAACGTCAAGCTCAAAGGCCGCCTGCAGCCCGGCAAGGTCTTCCTGGTCGATACCGAACAGGGCCGGATCATCAGCGACGACGAGATCAAAACGACGATCTGCTCCCAGCAGCCGTACCGGAAATGGGTGGACGAAAACAAATTCGACCTGATGGCTTTGCCTGAGCCGCCGACCGTCCATGTGCCGGATCATGACACGATCCTCACCCGGCAGCAAGCGTTCGGCTACACGCTCGAGGATCTTCGGATCATTCTCGCTCCGATGGCGATCAAAGGCGAGCAGCCGCTCGGCTCGATGGGAACGGATACTCCCATTGCGGTCCTGTCGAAGCGCCCGCAGCTTCTGTACAACTATTTCAAGCAGCTTTTCGCGCAGGTCACCAACCCGCCAATCGATCCCATCCGGGAAGAGCTGGTCACCTCGCTCGCGGATTACATCGGGCGCGAGGGCGACCTCCTTTCCGAGTTGCCCACGCATGCCCATCAGCTAAAGCTGGAAACGCCGATCTTAACGAACGTCGAGCTCGAAAAACTGCGCCATATCAAGCAGGGCGAGTTCCGGGCGATCACGCTTCCCGCCCTGTTTCGCGCCGATGGGGGCGAAAATAGCCTACGGGACGCGGTCGCCAAGCTTTGCTCTCTTGCGGAAGAAGCGGTCGTCGAAGGATATACCTTCCTGATCCTGTCCGACCGCGGCGTCGACAAGAATCATGTTCCCATTCCCACCCTGCTGGCGACCTCTGCGGTGCATCACCACCTCGTCCGCAAAGGAACCCGCACCAAAGCGGCTCTCATCCTGGAGTCCGGGGAAGCGCGGGAGGTAATGCACTTTGCATTGCTCGTCGGGTACGGCGCAAGCGCCATCAATCCGTATCTTGCATTCGAGACGCTCGACGATTTGATCCGACAGAATATCCTGCCGCCCGAAACGACGCTGGACAAGGCCACGGGGCTTTTCATCAAGGCGGTCAACAAGGGACTGATCAAGACATTCGCCAAGATGGGGATCTCGACGCTGCAATCTTATCGCGGGGCGCAAATATTCGAAGCGCTCGGGCTCGGCAAGGAGCTGGTGAATCGTTATTTTACCGGCACGCCCTCGCGTCTCGGCGGGATCGGCATCGACATCATTCAGCGCGAAGCGCTTTCGCGCCATGCATTCGCCTATCCTCCGATGCACATCCCGGAAAGTCTGGATCTAGAAACGGGCGGTCAGTACCAGTGGCGTCGCTTCGGCGAATATCATCAGTACAATCCGGACACGGTCGCGAAGCTCCAGGAAGCCACGCGAACCAATAACTTCGCAACGTTCAAGGAGTTTACCAAACACGCGAACAACTCCAGCGAGCATCTTTCCACCCTGCGGGGGCTTTTCCGGTTCAAAACAGGGAACGCCATCCCAATCGATCAGGTCGAGGCCGCGAGCGAGATCGTCAAGCGGTTCTGCACCGGGGCGATGTCCCTGGGATCCATCAGTCGGGAGGCGCATGAGACGCTTGCCATCGCCATGAATCGCCTGGGCGGGAAGAGCAATACGGGAGAAGGCGGAGAAGATCCGGTCCGATTCACCCGCGATGCAAACGGCGATTCGCGGCGCAGCGCGATCAAGCAGGTGGCTTCCGCGCGGTTCGGCGTGACCACGCACTATCTTGTAAACGCCGATGAGCTTCAAATCAAGATGGCGCAGGGGGCCAAGCCCGGCGAGGGCGGCGAGTTGCCCGGCACCAAGGTCGACAAGTACATCGCCCAGGTGAGGCACACCACGCCCGGCGTGACCCTTGTCTCGCCGCCGCCACACCATGATATCTATTCGATCGAAGACCTGGCGCAGCTTATCTACGATTTGAAGAACGTAAATCCCGCCGCGCGCATCTCGGTCAAACTGGTGGCGGAAGTCGGGGTCGGCACGATTGCTGCAGGCGTCTCCAAGGCGCATGCCGACCATGTTCTGATCAGCGGATACGATGGCGGCACGGGCGCATCGCCGCTTTCCAGCATCAAGCACGCCGGAATTCCCTGGGAGATGGGGTTGGCGGAGACTCAACAGGTCCTGGTCAAAAACGATCTTCGAGGCCGCATCCGAGTTCAGACCGACGGTCAATTGAAGACGGGCCGAGATGTTGCCATCGCCGCGCTGCTCGGCGCAGAGGAGTTCGGCTTCTCGAGCGCCCCGCTCGTCGCGCTCGGCTGTATTATGATGCGGGTCTGTCATCTCGGGACGTGCCCGGTGGGCATCGCCACGCAGGACCCGGTTTTGCGCGAGCGCTTCTCCGGGCAGCCGGAAAACGTGGTTAATTACTTCTTCTTTGTGGCGGAAGAGGTGCGCGAAATCATGGCGCAGCTCGGCTTCCGCACCATGGATGACATGGTGGGCCGCATCGATTGCCTGGACACGGCCGATGCCGTCGATCACTGGAAGGCGCATGGCCTGGACCTGTCGAGCATTCTGACCCAGCCGGACGCTTCCGGCGGCGTCGCGATTCGTTGCGTGACCAAACAGGACCATGGCCTGAACGCCGCCATAGATCTCGAACTTCTGAAACTTGCCAAAAACGCCATCGACAACGGGGATTCGGTCACCATCGATATGTCGATCCGCAACCGCAACCGCACGGTAGGCGCCATGCTTTCCGGCGCCGTCGCGCTCAAGTATGGAGCGGAAGGATTGCCGGAGGATACGATCCGTGTCAACTTGAACGGTTCCGCAGGGCAATCGTTCGGCGCATTCCTGACTCGCGGCATTACGCTGACGCTGGAGGGGGAAGCCAACGATTATGTGGGCAAGGGTCTCTCCGGCGGCCGGATCGTTGTGTATCCGCCCCGGGAATCGCCGTTCGATCCGGCGGAGAACATCGTCGCGGGGAACACCATCCTTTACGGCGCCACGGAAGGAGAAGTCTTCCTTCGTGGGGTGGTTGGAGAGCGGTTCGCGGTGCGGAACAGCGGCGCGCTGGCCGTTGTCGAGGGCACGGGCGATCATTGCTGCGAGTATATGACGGGCGGAACCGTGGTTGTGCTGGGTCTTACCGGCAGGAACTTCGCGGCGGGAATGAGCGGCGGCATCGCGTATGTCTGGGACCCCACCGGGGATTTCCCCACCCGCTGCAACCTCAATCATGGGCTGACGGAGCTTGAGCCCGTCGTCGCTGCCGCAGATGTAGACGCGCTGAAAACGCTGATCGAGAAACATCAGCAGCTTACGCTGAGCGACCGCGCGGCCTACATCCTACAGAACTGGGAAACGACGCTTCCACAATTCGTGAAGGTGGTCTCGGTCGAGTACCGCCGGGTGATGGCGGAGTTGGAAGTGGAGCGCGCCGCCGGGGCCGCCGAGCAGCCCGAACTTGTGGCCGAAGCGATCGCAGCGGCGCACTAACGCGGCCGAAACATAATGAACACGTAGAGCGGCCGGCGGGGAGGCCGGACCGCATTTACCTTACCGTTTGAGGGACCGTTACGAGAGGTTGACCACATGGCTGATCCAAAGGGATTTTTGAAATACGGACGAGAGCTTCCATCACGCCGTTCCGTGGAAGAGCGCAAGCACGATTGGGTCGAGGTATACCTCGATTTCCCTAAGGAAAAGCTGCGGCTGCAAGCGTCGCGATGCATGGACTGCGGCATCCCATTTTGCCATCAAGGATGTCCACTCGGCAATATCATTCCGGACTGGAACGATCTGGTGTATCGTGGGCGCTGGAAAGAGGCGCTGGGAGAGCTGCACGCGACCAATAACTTCCCGGAATTCACCGGCAAGCTTTGCCCCGCCCCCTGCGAGGCGGCCTGCGTACTCGGGATCAACCAGGATCCGGTGGCGATCCGTCGCGTCGAAGAAGAACTCGCGATGCGCGGATGGGATTCCGGCTGGATCGTTCCCGAACCCCCTGAGAGCCGCACCGGCAAGCGTGTCGCGGTGGTCGGATCGGGCCCTGCAGGGCTTGCGGCCGCCCAACAGCTCAACCGGGCCGGGCACACGGTGACGGTCTTCGAGCGGGACGACAAGATCGGCGGTCTGCTGCGCTATGGCATCCCGGACTTTAAAATGGAAAAATGGGTCCTGGATCGCCGTGTGGCGCAGATGGAAGCCGAAGGCGTGATTTTCCGCCCCTGCATGAATGTCGGCGTGGATGTCTCCGCCGAGGATCTCAAGCAGGATTTCGATGCGGTCGTTCTCGCGGGCGGCTCGACCAAACCACGTGATCTTCCGGTTCCGGGGCGAGAGCTGGATGGCGTCCACTTCGCCATGGAGTTCCTTCCCCAGCAGAACAAGCGCGTGGCGAATGCCTGGCCGGAGGAGCAGCCGCAGCTCTCCGCGGAAGGCAAGCGCGTGGTGATCTTGGGCGGCGGCGACACCGGCGCGGACTGTCTGGGAACCGCGCATCGGCAAGGGGCGGCGGAAGTCTACCAGTTCGAGATTATGCCTCAGCCTCCTGCGTCTCGCGACGAAACGATGCCCTGGCCCCACTATCCGATGATCCTTCGCACCTCGTCCGCCCATGAAGAGGGCGGTAAACGCGACTGGAGCATCAGCACCACGGCGTTTTCCGGCGAGGATGGCAAGGTAACGAAGCTGCACGGAGTGCGCGTTGAGTTCAGCGCTCCCGATGCCAC
>JBBRKX010000070.1:0-10356 GCA_038231675.1 Chthonomonadales bacterium
ACTATCACGGCGCAAACTTTGCTCAGTGCCGATCTTACCTGCCCATGTTCGACATGGCGATTACCGCCCTTGTCCAGGACCTGCATGATCGTGGGCTCGACAAAGACGTGTCGGTGGTGGTGTGGGGCGAGTTCGGACGTTCGCCGCGTATCAATAAAGATGCCGGACGCGACCACTGGCCTCGGGCGTCGTTCGCCCTGCTTGCGGGCGGCGGGATGCGCAACGGACAGGTCATCGGCTCGACGAACCGATTTGGCGAAGAGCCTGACGAGCGCCCGGTAGATTATAAAGATGTCTTTGTGACCCTGTATCATAACATGGGCATCGACATCATCAATACGCCCGTTCCCGATATTACCGGCCGGCCGAACTATCTCTTTGCCGGTCACGAAGCCATCTCGGAACTGATCTGACAGCGTCGTCCATTCCAAATGAAACCACCACTTTTACTTGCGCTCCTTTGCCTCTGGATGGTCCAGGGCGCAACGCAGGCGCAGACCGTGAAGTCCGCTCCTACGACAGCCCCATCCGGGGCTGTCTCTTTCCATCGGGATGTCCTGCCGATCTTCCGCACCGCGTGCCTCGGTTGTCATAATGCTCAGACTCCCACGGGAGGCCTTTCGCTTGCATCTTCCGCCGAGCTGTTTAAGGGCGGCCGCAGTGGAGTTCCATTTACGCCCGGCAAAGGAAGCGACAGCCGCCTGGTGCAGATGCTCACCGGAATAATGAAGCCGCAGATGCCGCCGGGCGGAATGCTCAAGCAAAGCGATATCGATACGGTCCGGCGTTGGATCGACGCCGGAGCGAAGGTGGATGCCGCTCTCATCGATAAAGGGCATGGGGCGAAATCGCGATTGCCCGTAAGTAATGCGCACACGGCCATTCTCCTCACGCCTTCGTCCGGTCCCCGACTGAATGTCGCCGCGCCCATCAATGCGCTTGCGTTCAGTCCGGATGGAAAGACGCTGGCGGTCGGAACATACCAGCGGGTTCTCTTCTACGACATTGCGGGAAAACAGATCGCAGGGGTCTGGAAGGGACACGCGGATTCGGTTCGAGCCCTCGCATTCACCAAAGATGGCAAGAGATTGGTCGCGGGCGGCGGAAGCCCCGCCGTACTGGGCGAGGTGCGGATCTGGGATGTGACTGCAGGGCGCGAACTGCGGGCGTTCGGCGACCATACGGACGTGGTCAACGCGCTGGCATTTAGTCCGGATGAAAAGACGCTCGTGACCGCCAGTTCCGACAAGTCTCTCAAGGTCTGGGACCCAGCGACCGGTAAGCTGTTGCAGACTCTGCGGGACCATTCGGACGCCGTTCTGGGGGTCGCTTACCACCCCAATGGCAAATATCTCGCCTCCTGCAGCGCGGACCATAGCGTCAAGATCTGGGATACGACTTCCTGGAAGCGACTCTACTCCGTGGGAGCGCACGAGAACATCGTGACCGACGTGGAGTTCAGGCCGAACGGAGCGCAATTCCTTACCACGAGCGCCGATGGCACGTCACGCGTCTGGAACTTCGCGCCGGATGGCAGCAGCATGGCCCATCAATTCAATGGCCACGGTCACACGGTCTGGGACGCTACGATCTCGTCGGACGGACAGCTTGCCGCCACCGCTTCGGCGGATAAAACGGTGAAGATATGGGGATTCGACGGTGGAAACATCACGGCGAACCTGACCGACCCCAAGGATTGGGTCTATTCCGTTCGCTTCAGTCCGGACCATAAACTGGTCGCGGGCGGGACGTTCGACGGAACGGTCTTTATATGGGACACGACCTCTAAGAAACTAGAAAACTCCTTCACAACCCGCCCACAACCCATTGCCTCGACGAAGCCAGTGGTGACTACTATGACGCCCGTCAAAACTCCGGCAGGCGCCATGCCATCCGCCAAACCTCAAAAATGAGCGACAGTCGTCAGGAAAGAGACCCATGCACCGGCTGACCAGAGCGATCCTTATTGGAGGTTTGAGCGTCATTATGAGCCGGGGCCTGTCCGCCGAAGCGCAGACAGCGGTCCCTCATCTTGCTTCCGTTTTCCCCACCGGCGGTCAGCGCGGGACGACTGTCGAGGTAACCTTCTCCGGAGTCAACCTCAGTTATGGAACCAGCGTGGTTTTCGAGGGACAGGGGCTAACGGTCGAATCCGTCAAGCAGGACACCACCCCCCCCGCGAACGCAAAGAACCCCGATGGGAAGCTGATCGCGAAAATACATGTCGCGGCGGATGCTGCCCTTGGCCGGCATGCCCTTCGCGTGCTTACTTCGCTGGGCCCCTCCGATGTGGGGAGCTTTGTTGTTCGGCAGTGGCCGGAGATTGCCGAAAAGGAGCCGAACAATACCCGCGACCAGGCGCAGACTCTCGCGCCTCCCATCACCGTTGCAGCGGCCAGCAATCAGGTGGAGGATGTGGACTGGTACCGAATTACCGCGAAGCAGGGCGAGACGTTCGTCTTTCAAGTGGAGGCCGGCAGCATCGGCTCCCCCATGACCCCGATCCTTTCCTTGCAGGATTCCAACGGGCATGAACTCGCGACTGCGGGCGCGCTCGCTCATCCGGACGCGACCCTGGCCTTTACCGCCTCTAAGGCCGGAGATTACTTCCTGATTGTGCATGACCTGGAGTATCAGGGCAGCGCAGGCCACCTTTACCGATTGACCGCAGGGACCATGCCTTATATCACGGGCGTCTTTCCGTTGGGCGGAATGCCGGGGGCATCGTTGAACCTGACGCTCACGGGCTACAACCTGCCCTCTCCTCCGGTCGGCAAAGTTATCATGCCCGCGGACAACCCCATCGCCCCTTCTTCCAGCCTCGTGCCGATGGCCATTGCGCTGCCCAATGGCTGGTCCAATGTCGTCCTGCTGAACGTGGGATCGTCGCCGGGCGTGCAGGCAACGGAAGCGCAGGCCAGTTCTAAATCGGGGCAGCGCGTGAACCTTCCGGTCACGGCCGATGGGAGGCTGACGGCTTCGGGTACCGCTCCATTCCAGGGACATTTTTATCGGTTTCGTGCGGAAAAAGGACAGCGGCTTGTGTGCGAGGTGATGGCGCGGCGGGCGGGCTCTTCGCTCGATTCGGTGCTGACACTCCTGAACGCAAACGGGCAGGAACTTGCCTCTAATGACGACGCGCTGGGCAAGGATTCCCGCCTGGAGTTTGCCGTGCCGGAGACGGGGGATTACATAGCTCGGATTGCCGATCTGAACGGGCGGGCAGGCCCCGACTTCACCTATCGGCTGAGCATCAAGATCGCCTTGCCCGATTTCAACCTCGCCTTTACGCCGGACTGTCCTGCGGTGGGCCCCGGCGACCGCATCCCTTTTACCGTTACTGCAACCCGTCTCTATGGCTTCGACGGCACGATCGACCTGGACATTGCGGGCCTTCCGTCGGGCCTGCATGTTGTGGGTCCGTCGCAGATTGGCGCTGGCCGAAGCGAGGTAGGACTGCTGCTTGCGGCGGATGGCAATGCAAGTGTACAGGCGTCCGCGCTTCGGATCAGCGGGACCGGGACAATCGGCGGCAAGAAGGTGACGCGTGGCGCTCAAAGTTTGAAAGAAGAGTTCGTCAAGGTAGGGGACCAGATCAATCGGACGACACACCCCACAAAGCTTCCGTTCGCCGTAGTCACGCTCCCGTCTGACTTTCTACTAAAGACCGGAGTGGATACTCTGACGCTGGGCGTCGGGAAGACGGTCGACCTGGCGATTACGGTGACCCGCAAGGCAGGCTTCACCGCGAAAATCCCCCTTTCGGCGCTGGGACTGCCCGCCGGAGTTTCCGTGACGCCGCTGGAGATCCCCGAAAATAAATCGGACGTAAAGCTTACCTTTAAGGCCGAAGGCAACGCCGCCATTGGAGAAGCGAAACTGACCCTCATTGGTCGCTCCGTCCTGGATGAACTCCATCATACAGAGCATGCGGCCACCGTTACCCTTACCGTAACGAAGTGAATTCATGTTAATCTGAAACGGGACGGGACGGATGCATCGCACCAATCTTCCGAGCCACTCTTTTCACAACAGATACATGGTAGTTTACGGTGGTGCTGTCCTGGATGCGGGATGCGCTTGAACGCCCATCTGGAATGCGAGCGGTGCGGCAGGCATCTGCGTGACATGGTGAGTGCGCTCATCGAACTGCATCCACACTCCGCCGCACATACACTTGTTACGAAATCTACCGCGCTACCCGATTAGATTGTCGAACGTCGTCAGCCTCCAGCGCCTATGGAAACATCGGTTCATTCCCTCTGTTGCCTCGGGGAATCCCATTGCGGGCAGAGCCGAATCAGTGGTTGAAGAGGAACTCCTTGGAGTTTACCAGCGCCCACAGAACATCCTCGGCAGCCTTCTGACGGTCTTTGCCAGCCGTCAGGGCATGGACTGCCTGTTTGGTGTCTTCGGGCGTGGGATAACGCGAAAACGCGGCGAGATAGAGGTCCTCGACGAGTGAAGCATCCGGAACCTTGGCGGCGATGAGACCCGCGATACGGCCATTTTTTGCCGACAACTGATCGTTGATGGCTTTGCCGTTCATAAAGTGAAGGAGTTGGGCAAGATTAGGCGCATCCGTGCGTTCACAGGCACAGACGATGTTTCTTGCCGGCCGCCCGAACAAGTCGAGGAAATAGGATTGCGGAGTGGTGTCCGGGAGTTGGTCCGCCCGCATACCTACCGGGTAACCAGCAAACTTTTCCGGAACGCCGGTCGCGCTCCCAAGCGCATCCAGGAGCGGCTCCGCCTCCAGGCGCTTGAACAGGAAATGCGAATAGTAACGGTTGTCCGCCGCATTGCTTTTCGTTGGGATCGCGCTGCGTTGGTAAGTCTGGGATCGCATGACGTTGCGGATCAAATACTTGACGTCGTAGCCATGCGCCACGAAATCCTGCGCCAGCCAATCGAACAAAACGGCGTTCGACGGTGGGTTCGTGGCCCTCAGATCGTCCACGGGTTCCACGAGCCCCTGCCCCATGAAATGCTTCCAGACTCGGTTCACAAGGATATGCGCGAAGAAAGGGTTCTTCGGACCGGTCAGCCAGTCGGCGAGCGCCTGCCGCCGGTCGCCAGTGAAAGTTGCAGGAATGGGAGCCGCGTCGAGCGCCGTCGGAATCATCACCTCATGGGTCTTCAGGTGAAGCTCTTCGCCGGAGTTTCCGGCAAAGACGACGCGCTCATCCGGGTTCTCCCCCTCCTTGGTGCGGACGCGCGCAAAGAACGCCGCCATCTGGTAGTACTGGGTCTGCTTCCATTTCTCGTAAGGATGGTTATGACACCGGGCACATTGAAGACGCACGCCGAGAAACACCTGGGAAGTCATTTCGGCCAGGGTCTCCGGAGTGCTCGCCGCGCGGAAATAGTTGGCCGCGCCATCCTCATACATGCTTCCGTTCGCCAGGATGAGATCGCGTGCGAACTGGTTCCAGGGCTTGTTCTCGGCAACGCTTCGGCGGATCCACTGGTTAAGGGCCATCATGCCTTTCGGGTTGAGCGCGGCACGCGAGCTTCGCAGGATGTCGCCCCACTTCAGTGTCCAGAAATCCACATATTCCGGGCGTTCCAGCAGAGCATCGATCAGCTTCGTCCGCTTGTCCGGGTCTTTGTCGGCAAGAAAGGCGCGAGTTTCCGTCGGCGCGGGAAGCGTTCCGATCGCGTCGAGATACGCGCGGCGCAGAAAATCGTAGTCCGCGCTCTTTTCGGAAGCGTCCAGGCCCAGTTCCGCGAGCTTTTGCCCCACGATCTGATCGATACGCTCCGGCCCGACCGCCGGGTGCGTATCGGACAGTTTACCTGGCGTTCCAAACGGCGAGATTACGGATCCGGTCCCCACCAGATCGCGGTAGCGGATGAGGACGGCCGCTCCTCCGTTCCCGACGACTTTCGCTTCGCCGGACGGCGAGACGGTGATAACGCTTCCGTCGCTCCCGGAAAATAGGGTTTCCCGGCTTACATCCCGCCGCGTGCCATCGCTGAGCGTTGCCCAAACGACAAAGCGTTGAGTCTGCCCTACGGTAAGAGTACGTACGGGTGGGACCACTTCCAGACGCGTCAGCGCCGGATCCGTTGCCTGCGGCGCGGGCATGCCGCCCGCGATCCAGGCCTCGATGGTGCGATATTGGGGAGAGCCGACATCGAAAAGCTTTCCGCCCCGGTGCGCCACCGTAAAGGTCGGTTTTCGCAAAATGAGACTATTGCGCGGCTGTGCGGGCGCGACCCGACGTGCGCTCGCGCCCCGCGTGATCGCCTCGAAGTCCGCCGGAGGATCGTAGCCCTGCAGAGAGAGTTTGAATCCGCCTTTGCCGGCGGCAGCGCCGTGACATGCGCCCATATTGCAGCCCGCACGGGTGAGAACCGGGAGAACATCCGTTGCAAAGCGAGGCACGGCTGCGTGCGTGACACCCCGCACGACGACTGGGATATGCAGGGAGCGATTGCCAAGGCGCGCCGTCAAAACGGTGTCACCGTCATGCAGTCCTAAAAGGGAGCCTTCCGTTATGGCGGCCAGATTGGGAGCGGCGATAGAGAACATCACTTGATCGGTGACATCCCGCGCTATCCCGTTCGTGCGCTCTTCGACGAGGATCCGCCGAGAAGCGTACGGAGAGTCCAGAACGATCTTGCTTTCCCCTCCGGAAAACGCTAGAACTCCCGGGGCGCTCCGTACATGGGTGGCGGCGTGCCGGGAGGTGGCAACGGCATGCGCCAATGCACCCCTCGACCCGGTCAGCAGAACGGGCAAGAGGAGAAAAAAAGGACACCGTCCGATTCTGAATTGCAGTGGTCTCATCGGTAAGCCGCGCTTCCTTGGAATAGTCTTGTTTACTCAGAGAGCCGCCCCACCGAAAAGTTTCAAATTACCATGTTCAAGGATTAACACATGATCCTACAGAAATACTGCAATCACGGTTCGTGAAGGAGGAATGTGATTCAAGCTTAAGAGTAAAGGTTCAAGTCTTCGTTGGCCAAATCTGCAAGTCTTGTGCGCAACGTTTTGTAGATTCGCTTCTCCATATTCGGAGGCTTAAGCAATCCTGTGATGCCGGAGTGTCCCTTTGCGCCGGGGCGAGTGTTTCGAATGTTCGTTCCTTCTTCATACAGGGTATCCCAAACTACATCTAAAACCGGCTTCCCAAGATCAGGGGTTGTTACAGTGCGAATTCGCGTCACGCTTAGACGGCAATATATTTCATAGGCGAGTTTGTTCTCACCCATGAACTCACGCGCCTCTAAAGGTGAGGTGAGGCTTTCGGCCCACACAGACAGGGAATAGAGAGGGGGCTCCTTATCTTTGTCCGTGAGAGCAAAGTGGACTTCAAGCGCTTGTCCGTCTTTTGATGCTTTGATCAGACGAAGTACGACCTCCTCGTCAGGGAGTGGCATTCCCGTTTCTTCCCCCTGAAGGAAATGCGTCATTACTAGATAAAAACCTTTAATCGTGCCTTAACGTCTTGGGAGATTGGTTTATCGACAATATACTCTCCTTCCCATGTCTCATTAGACAAACGATTCAAGTAGAAAAACTCGGCTGGACCATTAGGAAAAAACTCAAGCTCAAGATGATGTTCCTCTTTGTTCCAGGCATAGAGCAGTTGACCATCCGGCCCCGGAGCCGCATCAGGAACGGGAAGAGGTTTTCCCATTAAGCCGCTAAGTAATTTCCATGCGTTCCATGCAATTGAAGCTGTATTTGCGTCAATATCACCTGCTTCACGTACTGAAACAAGGTAGTAATTAAGCATTTGAAAACGTGTTAATTCGGGGCTTGGCGTTTGCTTCATTGTGATCCCCCCGGCAGAATTAAATACTGCCCCTGCACCACTTACTGAAGGGGGCTCTTCGATGAGTGCTTTTTCTATCACGGCATTGATGTTCTGGAGAAGAGAATGATGATTATTCTTTGGTACATACGGAACCATCGTCACCAATGTAGATCGGCCTGTCTGAAGGTAGGAGTGATTCACGGCGACGTTGATTGATGGCGTTATCACACTAGTTCTCCATTGAGCAACCGCTCTAGCTTATCGGTTTTAGCAGAGTTGAACACTTCCCAAATGTCGTTATGGAGGCGAACAGTTTCTTCCAAAACGCGTGCGGTATCAAGGGGTAATTCTCCTTCCATTGTCCTATCTATATCTAAGATGAAAGCCGTTTCCGCAGAAGGAGTAGCCTCTTGCTCTCCTATGGTTACGTTCAACCGGTTCAATTTATCTATTCGCATTTGAACTAGCGAAATAAAGCCAGGCAGAGAGTTCAGAATACCTTTCGGGATGTAATCGGTTGACACAAACCAGGCGCCTAAAGTTTCGTTAGAAGCGCTTCTCTCAATTCGATTGATGTAACGTAATCCAATCCGAAGCACCTTCGCTGGATTCACCACAGCTTTTAGCTTGTCCAAGGCGTATTCAATATCTTTGCTGACTACGTCCCAGCCTGGATATACGGCGAGGCTCGTGATTACAAGACTTCTATCGGATAACTGAAGTAATGCAGGACGGCTTGGATGAATGTAACGAACGACTTGTGACGGGAGAGGAATATTTGTTTGCGGTGCATTGCCAAAACCTATCTGAAGGCCCATTAGGCTGACAGGTTGAAACGAAGAAAACTCTGTTTGCACTTGTTTGAAGAACTCTCCAAACCACAGAGGATTCCAAGATGTACCTTCTTCTAAGGCAAAGACAATTTCGCAAATAGCCTCTTGAACCGTTGGGTTTGAGTAGCTAAAATGGCCGATTGGAGACATTGGGTGTTTTCGCTCCCGATCTACCTTGTTCGTTATCGGTCGCCCGACGTCAAAGCTTCATGGAAACGCCTGGTTTTAGTGTATATCACTGCGTTTACCGCTTTTATATTGTAGCAGCTTACCAAATTAAATGCTACTTATCACCGAGTGGATGCAGGACTGGGGTAGTTTAATTTTCATATCTCGTGATCTCATTACTCCCACCTAAGCTGAATAATTCACCTTTACAGCAAACGATCAACACAGGTGATTTGAGCCGCGTGACATGGTGGGTACTCCTGACGAGAGTTGATTCGGAAGCGATGGTTTCACTGGCACAATGAGAACACGTTGCTCTTGAAGTTTCAGCGGCCTGCTTTTTCGAGGGCGTTCTGTACGGTCTTTGCAACCAGTTGCTGGCCCTGGAGACTGAGATGGACTTTGTCCGGAGCGTACAGGTCCGCTTTCATGGCTTGCGGCACGGCCTGAAAGGCGCTGTACGTATCGCCTATGCCCGCGTTTCTATTGCTGGCCGCCTGACGAACCGCAACCGCCAGTTCGTCGAAGGTGGTTCCGTTTTCCAGGGAAGGGCACGGCGTCAGGATGAGGACATCGGCGTGGCCGCCGGTGGCGCGCCGCACTCGGTCGATGGCATCCTGCTGGGCCTGAAGGAAGGTGGGGCCGCGCATGCCTCCGTTCCAATCATTGAAGCCAAAAAGAATCGTGACCAGGTCGGGAGTGGGCGCTTTGTTTATCCAGCGGGGCATTACGATCAGGTTTTGCCGCAGTTCGGTCCCGCCCATGGCGGGGTCCACGAGCGTTACTTTGGAACCATATTTCGCGGTAAGCTGCGCCTGGAATAATGTCGGCCAGTTGTGTTCCCGGTTGGTATTGTGGAGAAGGTCGGTGAGCGAGTCGCCCATGGTGACGACGGTGATAGGCTGACCAGCTTTTAGTTTCGCCAGCACATGGGCCAGCGGCGCGCCCAATGGTCGGGCAACCGGCCTGGCAGGAAGGGAGTTTTCCAGGCGGATGTCGTCGATCGTGTAGGAGTTGGCGGCATAATCTCTCCAGTACCACCATTTTCCAAATACGATGGGCCCCAGCTTCGAGGGCAGATTGCCGTTCACGGGGTTTACTATGCGCGGAATGCCGCTCATCTCGGGGATAAGGTCGGACCACGGCACCACGATTTTTTTCCATTCGGTGCTATCGATGCGGAAGGCACAGGCGTAGCGCGTCGCGTAATCTCCGTTCCAGATGAACTCGAGCCCGCCCAGATGGTCCGAGCCATCGCCTTTGACCCAGAACGAGAAGCCCGCCGCCTTATCCCATTCCGGCGTGCCGGCGGCATGCCCGACCATCATGACATTCATGTTATCGGCATCGAAGGAAAACTTCAGCGCACTCCCGATTTTACCAGGAACCACTTCGACGCGCCCTTTTTCCTTGGGAGCGGTAAAGCTCATCGCATCCATGGTGTCAATGGATGCACCGGTCTCCACGGGCGCGGCCGAGGCGGTCTGGAACAGCAGTCCGGCGGCAAGCAAGACAAGAAAACGTCTGGGCATCCAGCAAAACTCCCTGGGATTATCACAAGCGTGTAGAAATCACATACGGCAGGC